>JALGTJ010000197.1 GCA_029821415.1 Candidatus Zipacnadia bacterium | reverse complement strand
CTGGTCAGCGCGGCCGCCATACCCAGCTCGGGTGCACCATAGTTGTAGGCCGTGGTATGCATATTGACCGGGGAACAGCGCGCCACATTGATGACGCCCAGCCCGGGCGCCACCCGGTAAAGCAAGCATATCGCAGCTATGACCTCGGCAAGTGCCAATGCTGCAACTCCACTTACGGTAGCGGGGGAGGTCAATATTTCCACTGGCAGCCCCTGCCGAGCACATTCCAAAAAGGCCTCAGTTTGCTCTTCGGTACAGCGCAGCGGAGAGATCATGGCTATATCCACTGCGGCCAGCGGACGGTCGCGCAGTTGCTGCTCGCCGCCGCGGATAGCCGCACCGATTTGGGCCATGGCAGTTACTTCCGGCGCTCCCATCACCGTCGGATCGCTGGGCTTGAGCGAATAGCGGTGGGCATTCACGAATAAGCGGACACTGCCGAGAGCACCAGGACATTCTTTAGGATTGACCACGGAGTTTACCAGTGTGCAACCATCCAGGGCATCGGCAACCAGAGTCATAGTGCGCGCATCATCCATGGTCGCTTCCCGAACGCAGCCGGATTCGTAATCCCATATGAATGGGGGGCCAGTGGCCGGCCGAAAGTTCATATGATCTACAGCTACCTGCACCTGCTTGCTTTCGTCGCGACCATAGAGGATAAAGCCCTCGGCGGGGATCTGCTCCAGCGTGGACTCAACAAAGCCAGGTGCAAGGTGAACCCGGCCGGATTCATCTACCTCGTTGCCAGCATCGGTGAGCAGGCTGACTGCTTCGGAATGTTCAAACAGCACCCCACATTCCGACAACAGTTGCAGAACGGCCTCGTGCATAATCCCGAACTCTTCATCGGGCAGTTCTTGAAGTCGCAATCTCATCAGCGGTCACCGCTTCATCTGAATATGGACACACTCTTCGCACAGCCCGCCAATACATTGAACTTACTTCTTACGGGCGCCAGCGAATTAGGCTTATGCCTCCTACCTTGTAGTTACCCTGCGTCGTTAGAATAGACCCATCGTCAAGCAGCGCAGAGTAGACATGGCCGCATTCGCCGTTGTACCATTTCCTGCCATCGTAATACTCGTACTGGTCAAGTATGTACCTACGGTCCAGATCCCAAGTTAACCCGTTGTCGTGGCTGATAATGGCGTCGCAGCCACGACGGTAGGTAGCCAGTTTGCCATCGCGGACGTCGTCACGAACGGTCAGGGTCATCACGATATCACCATTGGACATAGTCAGCAGATGGGCATGGTGGCGACCGGCGTCGAAGAGCAACTTGATTGGTGACCAGGTTTTGCCATTGTCTTTGGAGACGGATACACCGGTGCCTTCCAGGCTGTCATCATGCGGCTGATTCAAGTAACGAGCCGGCATATCCGTGCGCAAAGCTGCGACCAGCCAGCCATTTTGGGCACGGGTTACGGAGCCCTCGCTAACACCCCTTGCAAAAGTCTTGCCATCGTACGTATCGGTCCAGTGCCACTGAGCGGGTTGCACTTCATCCACCCAGGTGCGGCCCCCGTCGTAGGACCATCGGAACACAGCACTGCATGCCTCGTGGGGGTAACCACTGGCCCCGCTTGGGCCATAGTGCCATCCGATCTCACCAAGGGCAGTAGCAACTCCCTGCGCGTCGCGGTCAACGACTGGATTACCCTCCTCATAGAAGACATCCCCATCGCTTGTTGGCGGGACGGGGACATGTTCAGACCACGTTCGCCCATAGTCTGTACTGAAGTACCGCTGCCCCCCCAAGCGAAAGGTCAAGAGACCATTACCCAAGTAGGCCAGCATCATCGGTCGTCCCGTCAGCCCAGGAATCTGCTCCAGGTCGCTCCAGGTGCAGCCGCCGTCGTTGCTGAAGGCGATAACTGTCTTTTCGGTACCCTCTGAACTCCAAGTGCCCACCAGCGCAATTTCGCCATTGTCCATTTGGGCCAGGCCGAACCCACGACATCCTCCTCCCTGGGGATGGTGCAAGATTTGATACTGAGCACACTTGACCACCCAGCCACCCTGGCCATCTCCTTGCATAATGTAATGGTTTTTCCAACCCAGCTCAACAGCCTGCGCCAGCCCACTCGCTGCCGCCAGCATACCACCAACGGCTACCATCGACACCAACGCCCATACCCGCCAACTTGACTGCTTAGACATTTTGCTCACCTTGCCTTTTGGAAGCAGAATTTGCTACACGCCTTGCTATTGGGTGGTGCAAGTATTGTGGTTAGCAGATTGTCATATTTTCCGCGGACAGCGGCTCTATTCCTTCTCTAGCCAGTAGTGGCACGCGGGGGATTGCTGGTATCCGTGCGGCACCGCTTTGCCCAAGAGAAGGGAACCACTTCTCGGCAGGCGAAGGTTACCTCGGACGAAGTAGACTCATTTCAGAGAGAACCGCTTCGGATATTGAAAGGACATCGTAGTATGAATAGCTCAAAGGCGAAGAAACTGGTAATAGTGGGACTAGACGCATTCAGTCCGGCAATCGTCGAGCGCCTCATCGCCAGAGGGGAGCTGCCCACGCTGGCCAAGTTCATGCAGCAAGGCTGCTATTCACGCGCCACGCCGTTCTGGACTTGCGATACCGGCGGCAACTGGGCCAGCATCGCTACAGGCGCGTCACCGGCGGTTCATGGTTGCCACTTCCACATTCATCTACCCGGCCAGCCGTTGGACCAGCCGGTCCTCGGCTTCCCGTCGCACTACTGCCAGGCCGAGTTGCTCTGGCAAACCGCAGCCAGAGTAGGAATGGACTCTGTTGTCTTTGACTATCCTCACTCGTACCCCGTCAATGCTGAGCGTATGATCCACGTCGGGGAAGACGGCTGTCCTGACAACAGTCTACGCGAGCTTTCCCACGGCCAAGGCTATGTGAATCGCCCGTTGAGCGGCCACGAACCGGAAGTGCTGACTGAAGTGAAGATTCAACCGGCCATTGGGTGGCAGAATCTGCCGGCGAGCAACCAGCCCCGCGAAGTGGTATTGCCGCTTGTCCCCGGACCGCGCTCCGAAAGAGTCACTACCGGCGAGATTTTTGCGCTGATGGAAAAATCCTCACCGGGCAGTCAGTGGAGGCCGCCTTTCGGGCCAAAGTACTGCATATGACTCCGGATGGAGCGGCCATCCACATTCTCTTGACCCAGACCTATCCTACGGCCGGATTTACCGAGCCAGCCAGCCTGTCCGAGGAGCTAATAGCTCACTGCGGGCCCTATCACTACCAGGCTCACACCCAGGAGTGGGTCTTCTTCGGCGCCTCCGACATTGAGACGACCCTTGAGGAGATAGAGTACCATGTGCAGTGGTACGAAAAAGCGGCTGAGTATGTATTGAATAAGTATGACTGGGATCTGTTTATGATGAAATGGCACGACCCGGACACCTTCCAACACATCTGTTGGAATATGATTGATCCGGTCCATCCTCTGTATGATCAGGCGCATGAAGAAGAAGGGTGGGAGCTATTTCGGCGAGTGTACGGGATGGGCGACCGCCTGGTGCATGCTATTGAGCAGATCGTCGGGGAGGATACCATAATCGCGGTGGTCTCGGACCACGGCCAATTTGCCAACACCTATTCCCCTGACTTCCGCAAAGCTCTCGTTGAATCCGGTCTAACCGCCTACGATGAGGACGGCAACATTGACTGGAGCAAGACTAAGGCGTATTTTGACAACGACGGAGTATGGGTCAACCTGCAGGGCAGAGAGCCGACCGGAATAGTTCAGCCGGGGGAAGAGTACGAGCAGGTCCGGGATGCCGCCATCAAACTCCTGCAGGATGTCAAGCACCCCGAGACCGGTCAGCATGCCTTCAATCTTGTCTGCCGCAAGGAGGACGCGGCCTTTATGGGCGTAGGAGGCGACCGCGCTCCCGATGTGGTATTTGCTCTACAACCTATTGACATCGGCCGCCGCTACACGCTTGATGAGTACGAACAGATGTGCAGCAAGGGAATGTGGCGCTTCTCACGCGGCACTCACGGCACACAACTACCGTCCACGCGCTTCTCACTGGGCGGCACCGAGGGCGTCTTTATGGCGCGGGGACCCGGGCTGAAGCAGGGAGTAACCACCGAGCAGCCCATCTCAATGGCCGACATTGCGCCGACGCTATGCGCCGTGTATGGAATGCCGCCCCCTGCCGACAGCCAAGGGGCTATTCTCCATAAGCTACTGGAGGAGTGATTGCCACCTGCCCGGCCAAATCTTGTTTCCATTATTGAGCTTCGCATGATTGAAAGTGAATAATATTCGTTGGGTAGGACAGGCGTCCTCGCCTGTCCACGCGGGCGAGACGCCCGCGCTACCCGGAGATGTCTAAGCTTGGCATTATGCGAAGCTCAGTAGGACGTCAATGCTCCGGTGAACTCTGAAGATAATAGAACACCACGAGGCTGGATAACGGTGACGGCGAGGCAGGCCCGACGCCACTGGGCAGTGCTGGTCCTATTGGCAGTCGTTTTTCTCATCCTGACCCCTGACGTAGCCCGCCT
>JALGTJ010000196.1 GCA_029821415.1 Candidatus Zipacnadia bacterium | reverse complement strand
CGACGTTGCTGCCAGCAGGGACAGCGCAGGCGTGTGACACGCCAGTCTACTACTACACAATTCAGATGTGGCAGCGCGACGCATATCACGTCTACTGCTTCTATGGGGATGCTGAGGGGAGCGTCGCTGCGCCGGTCAACCAATATCTACAGCGAGTTGCTCAAGAAGCCCAGGGTCATGCTAATCTGGTCTTTACTGGGGTGGATGTGAATAGGCTAAGCTCAGTTGAGTACACTGACCAGGACCGACAGATCTGGCTACGCTACCAGTCCCGGCCATTACCACTTTATGTCATCCTAACGCCGCGAGGGAGGGAACTTTTCGTTGGGGCGCTGGATTTGGCCGCGGCCCAGGCGCTGGTAGACTCGCCGAAGAGAAGACGGATAGCTGACCAATTATGCCAGGGCAAGCACGGGCTGCTGCTCTTACTTCTGGGGCCCAACGAGACAGAGAATGTCGCAGCCCAAAAGACCACCCGCGAGGTTCTCGGCAGGGTGGCAGTGGAAGGCGTACAGATAGGATTGGTGGAGGTATCTCGTGATGACTCGCAGGAACAATGGTTGGTGCAACAGCTTCTTCATCTGGAGGACGATCTGCCCGATCTCGACAATACGATGATATTTCCCGTTTTCGGGCGTGGCCATGTCTTAGAGCCCTACCTGGGCAAAGGTATCACTGCCACCAACCTTCTCGAGCCAATTGCCTTTATGAGTGGTCCTTGTGCGTGCGAAGTCAAGGCCTCCAGTGCAGGCATGGACCTGCTGACAAACTACGATTGGCAAGCGCATCTCGCAAACTGGCCACAGCCTGAGGAGGCACCGCTAAACTCACTCCTGTTTAACATTCCAGCCACTGCTGACGCCGAAGCCAGCCCCTCCGCACCGATTCCAGACGCCGACACTGACCGACAGACGGAGCTGCCACAAGCCGATGAGCGCTCAGTGGATGCTAAGCCCGCCACTTCGGCGCCCGCACGCGAAGCAGAGGGACACTCTTCGTCTAAGCCTGACATTGAGCACGAGCAAAAACCGACAAGCCAGACTCAGCAGAGGGCTGGCGAGAGTACGCCGCCAGCCGCTGCCACCCCAGACGTCTCACCGTTACCTCTTGCAGGCGCGGGTGATCGCAACCAATCGCATCAGGTTGAACCTGACCGTGCCAGTCTTCCACGGCAGGCCGCTGACCTCCAAGTTGAGGAAAGCTCCTCTTTGGGCGTGCTGTTGTCGGAGAGATTGAGCGTGGCTCTGGCTATTGCGACGTTGCTCGTTGTGGTAGTCGGCTTTGCAATCATTTGGAGAAGGAGAGAACGGTAATACTTGTGCTGCGTGCTGGCTTTACGCTCATTGAGTTATTAGTTGTCATTGCTATCATTGCTATTCTTGCTGCAATGCTCTTTCCAGTATTTCTCAGAGCCAAGGAAGCGGCCAGGAAGACGGTGTGTCTAAGTAATCTCCGTCAGCTTGGGATGGCCTCGCAGATGTATGCTTCTGACAATGATGGCTGGCTGCCCTGCGATTACTACGCCTGCAACAGCAGTACTACCCACAGTCGGCTGGTGGGGCAAGTTCTGCCGTACATCAACAATATGGACATATTATACTGCCCCTCAACTGTCAAGGTCCAGGCATGGATGCCAGACTTTTCGCCGACGGAGGCTAACCAGACGGCCGGCAATATTGGGTACTATTGCTTCAGCTATGACCAGATACCCAGCACCGTCAGTCCGGGCAAGCCCAGTTACAGTACTTGGATTTCGTGGGGCTTTCTGCCCCAGTGGGCTGGGGACAACCCTCGCATTATGAGCGAGCAGTGGGACACTGACTGCTGGCTGTGGTCGGACGCATGGTGCAAACTCACCCGCACCGAGCATGGTGTTACCCTGCATGGCTCCCACAGAGGTTCTATCAACATATGTTACTTAGATGGGCATGTGAAATTCCAAGGGGGACAAGCCAAACTTGTCTTCAAGTAACTCCTACAGCCCACGAACCACTGCGGCACGTGCGACTGTGCCTGCCTTGAGGGGGCAATAAGTG
Source organism: Candidatus Zipacnadia bacterium (assembly GCA_029821415.1). GTDB lineage: Bacteria > Armatimonadota > Zipacnadia > Zipacnadales > Zipacnadaceae > JALGTD01. Next base: position 1,230 of record JALGTJ010000196.1, on the reverse strand, counting down.
TCTATCTTACGCATGATGCTGCGCGAGATTCAGCATCAAAAGCTGAACTTTATGGCTGCGACGATTGCCGTCATAGTAGCTGTGGCATTATTTGTAGGGGCGGTAACTGTCAGTGACGCTTCGCGGCGTGAGACCAAGCGTCTAATGCGCGATTTGGGCTTTAACCTGTTGATTGTGCCGAAGAACACCGACATGGCTGACTTCTGGAGCCGAGGCTACGCCGAAGAGGAGATGCCTGAGGAGTATGTCACGCGATTGGACAACCTCAGTGCTATGACTATTCGCCATCTGGTCGCTCGGCTGCAGCAAGAGATAGAATGGCGTGGTAGAAGGATCCTGCTCACCGGGGTGATTCCTGAACGCCGGGCTCGGAAGGGAGCTCCTATGGGTCTGAACATTCCTCGTGGTGAGGCCTATGTGGGCTTTGCGCTCGCGCGCGCTATGAACATTGGGGTTGGTGACATTATTAGTGTCGGTGACAAGCAGCTAATCGTTAAACGGTGTCTCGCTGAGAAGGGCAACAAAGACGACATTCGGCTCTACGCCCACCTCCACGATGTGCAGGAGATACTGGGCAAGCCCGGCCGCATTAATGAAATTGAAGCACTGGGCTGTCTGTGCTTTGGAGAGCGCGAGCTGGCCCGCATACGTAGGGATGTCGCTGAAGCACTCCCTGATACACAAGTTACCGAGTTTAGGTCCATTGCTGTGGCCCGCTCCGAGGCACGAGCGGCAATGGACAAGTATGCTGCCTTTCTCATTCCGGTGGTGTTCCTGGGTAGCGTCATCTGGGTGGGGCTACTCGCCCTCGGCAACGTCCGCGAGCGACGCGGGGAGATCGGCATCCTCCGCGCAATAGGGGTAGACAGTAGCAGAATTGCCGTGCTGTTTCTGGGGGGCGGGTCTGGGCTTTGTCCTGGGCTTGGGGCTGGCCCAGCAGCTTGGGCCGCGCATCTTTCCCTTCACATTTAACAATATCGCCTGGGGTTCAACATCATGGCCGCCTCTGCTTGGGTGGTCGCTGGTTATAGGGCCGCTGCTTTGTGTGGTGGCTAGCTATTTGCCCACTATGCTTGCTGTCGCACAGGATCCCGCCGAGGTGCTAAAAGAAGAGTGGAGATAGCTCCAGCAAACGTCAGTGAACCATACCATACCATGCGTGCCGGCTCGCAGCAGCATTTGTTTAGTCAAGAAGGCAGACAAGATATATGTCTCTTATAAGGTTAATAG
>JALGTJ010000195.1 GCA_029821415.1 Candidatus Zipacnadia bacterium | reverse complement strand
TATTGGCAGTCGTTTTTCTCATCCTGACCCCTGACGTAGCCCGCCTGGGTTTTCACGGCGACGATCACTGCTTCGTGTACGCATCCACACATCATAATTTGAGCTACTTTGTCAGGGGCCACCTCCAGGCAGCAGGTAGACCCTTTCTCGCCTTCCTGGTCTACTACTTGGCGATTCTGTTTTCGTTGAGTCCCTCGGTCACGCATCTTTTGCAACTGGCGATGCACCTGGGCTGCTGTCTTCTGCTTTATGCTTTGATCATACGACTCAATCAAGCTCGCTGGGCAGCAGTTCTGGCAGCGGGTATGCTGGCGTTGTTACCGTTGCATGCTGAAGCTGTCTTTTGGTTCGCGGCGGGTCAGTACCTGGTGGCGGCTTTACTCTTGCTCATTACGGCCCATATCAGCATAAGTCCCGCTATCCCGCTGGCGCGGCGCCAGATTATAGTCTTTCTGCTGCTATTTGTCTGTGTACAGTTCTATGAGCTGAGTGCGCTCATTGCGCTGGGCCTGGCGGCTGGAATCTGGTTACTGTCGTCTAAACTGAGTCGGCCTTGGCAAGAGGCGTTACCAGCATGGGGCCTGGGTTCGGTGCTAGGCTTGGGCTTTTTCATGGGCACCCGTTATCTGGTGGGCTATTCACGGCAATTGAGTTTGCAGTTGTCGCTTGCCAAATTTCTGGGGCCCTTTCGCGTATATCTGGGCTGGACGACGCAGGGCATTGGTCTGGAATGGCTGATGAACCACCCGTGGGTCTGGCCTGGTCTCGTCATTATATTGGCGGTGGTGGTTGTCGCGGCCCGGCGGGGCACCCCGCAGCGAGTCGCGCAAATGTCTCCGTTGCTCGTTCCTTGCATACTGGCGGCACTGGGCGGCACCGCTCCCTTTGTGTTTAGCTCTTACTTTCCGGTGCGAGCACTATATCCGGTAGCTCCGTGGCTGTCGCTTGCTCTGATTATCCTCCTGTACTGGACATTTCGCCGAGCAGCATGGGTGCCATTGCTGGTCATAGTAGCCTTCTCAGTGAATGCAACATTCGGTGTCGTCTCGGCTTATCGTGAGGCCGATGTGCTCCAGCAGCACTACTTAGCTGACTTCAAGACTGCTCTCCCGCAATGGCCTCAGCCGGCGCGATCAATTTGCGTCGAGAATGCGCCGTCAAACTACGGGCCAATCTCTGTTTTCAAAGAGGATTGGGCGCTCTCATGCGCACTGGCCCAAGCGTACAATCTGGATTTCGAACCAAAAGTGTATTTCACTGACCGGTATCCGCGGGGCGATTTTAGATCTCTGCTGTGTCGGGTTATTCCCAGATCCTTAGTGGGAACATATAGCGCAGCTCCAAGGATTACCCAGCTCTAAGGCGAATTACCTCGTTCACATTTCAGCGCAACAACGCAGGAAGAGGCCAACGATGACTAACCAGAAATGGAAAATGATGGTTGTTCCTGAAACGCATTGGGACCGAGAATGGTACCTCACTTTCCAGCAGTTCCGACGTCGCTTAGTCAGGCTCGTTGATAAACTGCTGAATATTCTGGAGAATGATGAGCGATACAAATACTTTTGCCTGGACGGCCAGACCGTGGTGCTGGAGGACTACCTGGAGATTCGGCCGGAAAACCGCCAGCGCATCGCCGACTTGGTGCGGGCAGGACGTCTCTTTGTGGGGCCGTGGTATGTACTACCCGATGAGTTTCTGGTCAGCGGCGAGGCCCTGATTCATAACATCCTGTTGGGACATAAGATAGCAGGCGAATTCGGACACGTAATGCGGGCTGGTTACGTGCCTGACCCCTTCGGCCATATCTCACAGTTACCCCAGATCCTGGCCGGGTTTGACCTGCCCTCGGCCCTGTTTATGCGCGGGGTGGGCAATGAGCTGGATGAGGCAGATAATGAGTTTTGGTGGCAGGCCCCTGATGGTACGCAAGTGTTGGGTGTGCATCTGATTGATACGTATTGCAATGGTGCCAACCTGGGTGGCGAAAGATGGGGTGGGCAGTCAACCGCGCACCCAGCAACAATGCTGGAAAAGGCACTGGAGCGGTTCCGCGAAGAGCGCGATTCGCTGAGCAAGAAAGCGGCTACCTCGTACCTGCTGCTCAACAACGGCTGCGACCACCTTGAACCTCAGCCTGAGCTGCCTGATATGATTGAGTACGCTAATCAGCGACTGGAAGATATGGAGGTGGTGCATAGCAATTACGAGGCTTACAGCCAGGCAGTGCTGGCGGAGGCCGGCGAGCTGGCCATGGTGCAGGGGGAGCTGCACAATGGCAAGTACCAGTTCCTGCTCTCTGGCGTCTTCTCAGCACGAATGTATATAAAGCAGGCCAACGAACACTGCCAGAGCCTACTGGAGAAATGGGCCGAGCCATTCTCGGCCTTGGCATGGTTGGAGGGAGCAACCTACGAACAAAGCCTCCTATGGCAGGCCTGGCGACACCTGCTGCATAACCACCCCCACGACAGCATCTGCGGCTGTTCAATTGACCAAGTTCACAAAGAGATGCTGCCGCGCTTCTGGCAGGCCGAGCAGATTGGCGAGATATTGTTTGACGAGTCGGCACAGCATCTATCCGCCCTCGCCAAGATTGAGAAACCTCCGGTGCCAGAAGACTGCGTCTATGCTCGCAAAGTCGTAGTATTCAACCCCCATAACTGGCAGCGTCGCGAGCCGGTGGCTGTCCAGCTTAGAGCGCCCATCTCGCCCAACCAGAAACCCAGGGATGTGGTGGCAAGGAATGCAGCCGGTGAAGTCGTGCCCAGTCAGATTGTCAGGCAGCAGGTGAGCGAGTACGAAGCTGGCATCCCGGAGGACAAACTACTGTGGGAGGCGGAGGTCCTTATTGCTGCGGACGTCCCGCCGCTGGGCTTCGCTGCTTACAGTCTGGTGACCGACAACAGTGGCCGACAATTCAATGATAGTGGCCTGCGTGCCGGAGCAAACTGGCTTGAAAACGAATATGTACGAGTGGAGGCCCAGGCAAACGGGACGCTGAGCATTACTGACAAGGCCAGTGGACTCGTCTATGACGGGTGCCATCTGCTGGAGGATACGGAAGACGCTGGTGATGAGTACGACTACTCGCCAGCGGTCCAGAGCACTACGCTCACATCCGCAGCCAGTTCCGCGCGTATCTCGCTGATAGAACGCGGCCCGGTACGCGCTACCCTCCACGTTGACCTAACTCTCCAACTTCCTGTCTCGCTAACTGGCGACCGCAGATCCCGCGCTGAACAGAGCGTTGCGTGCCCGGTAAGCACTTTTGTAAGTCTGACTGCTGATAGTCCCCGCGTCAGCTTCCAGACTACTGTGGACAATCAAGCACACGACCACCGCCTGCGGGTATGGTTCCCCACTGGCTGTGAAGTGGACAATTGCTATGCCGAAGGTCAGTTTGACGTGATTACTCGTAGCTTGGACCTGCCCCAGGCAGCGGGATGGTTCCAGCCCCCACAACCGACCAAGCCAACCCAGGGCTTTGTGGATGTAAATGACGGCCAGCGGGGACTAGGGATATGTACCGTTGGCCTGCCCGAATATGAGATAGTCCGGGAGGGAAATCAGGCAATCATTGCCCTGACCCTGTTGCGCTGCGTCGGTTGGCTCTCGCGGGATGATCTCCTGACTCGCCCAGGAAACGCTGGCCCCAAGACTGCTACTCCTGACGCACAGTGCCTGGGCAAACACACTTTTCGCTATGCGCTGGTGCCACACCAATCGGACTGGCTGAGTGCTCAAATGTGGAAGCACTCGGCAGGGGAGAAGGTGCCCCTGCGGGCGGTGACTTCGGATTTGGGCGAAGCTGGCGACTACGAGCAGCTTAGCTTCCTGACAGTTGAGCCGGACGAACTGGTGGTGACATGCCTCAAGAAGGCCGAGCGCGACGAGGCGCTGATTGTCCGCTTTTACAATATATCCGAGCAACCCATAACCGGTCATGTAACCTGCTATCGCCAGATTACCAGCGCAGAGCTTGTAAACCTCAACGAGCAGCCTACTGCGGCGCTAAACATTGACGGGGAAGGTCGGATTGAGCTGCCCGAAGTGCCGGCGCGGCGCATTGTGACGGTGGCCTTGCGCTTCGACCACTGAGTTCCATTTTCGCCAGTCAACCTGCTGCACTGTTGACTCTCACCCCATTATGACACTGGTCGTAAACTTGGGCGGCCCGTGATCCGTACACTCGGCCACAACGCGAATGGCCATGCCAGCCCCGCCGTCGATCTCAACTGGGCCAAGGCGAGTGGCCTCTCGACGGCAATCTGCACCCCCAGCAGCCAATACTCCTTTTGAGCCACGAAATCCGCTATTGTCACGCTGACAAGCGAAGAATATGCCAACTATGGTACCCATAGCGCTGATCCCGAGTTCCATTCTCGCTAAAGATAAGTTCAAAATATGCTCTTATTGGGTATAACACAATTGCGTTATGTGGCTTAATCTTCGCACTCAGATAGCCGATTGGTTGTATAGGCGATGACTATGGAGCAATCTCGCCAATATTACGCAG
>JALGTJ010000194.1 GCA_029821415.1 Candidatus Zipacnadia bacterium | reverse complement strand
TTGCCGCGGTGCTTGCCTGCAGTGGCGTTCTCCCCTGCGTGAAAGGTCACCCAGAAAAAGGATGTGCTCCCTTTCTCGATCGAGGCGATCCGGCTCGACTCGTCCAGACACGCATCATGGATCGAGGCAGGCACGGGGTTCTCGTATCCCAGAAGCAGTTTCCTCGTCTCCGCGTCAATGGGGCGGTAGATCCTGGCCTCCAGGTCCGATTCTAGCTCCAGACGCACGTTCTGAAGGCCTCCGGTCAGCGAGTGGACACCGATCTGCACGGACTTGTACTCGCCCTGCGCCAGGGCACAGGATATCTTGTCGGTGATCGCCTTTCGAGTCGGCACGTACGCGGAGGGGAGATTCTCCAACGTGCTGTGCCGAAAGATGACATAGCCCTTGTCTAACTCGGCCTTTGTCCACTGCGCCGCCGGGATCTGTGATTGCTGTGGCCCCAAGATCCCCCTGGGGAAGCTCTCGGTGTACGCCTCACATATTGTCAGTCCTCCTGCACATATCAGAGTTGCCAGAAACACTGTGGCTTTGGCATTGTACATTCCGTCCACCCCCAGCTAACCGGAATTACCAGTATGGAGAATGGTGCAAAAGCTACCTGTGCATTATACCGGGATTTCCCATACCCTTTGTTGCTGCGTTTAATATTCTCTGTGTCCTGCACTAATTCCTACTGCTGCGGATCAGTTAGTTAACAGAACCGGAGATTAGAGCAAACAGGGGTGTGCACTGAACCAGCAGGAAACCGACACCAAATCGCCACCGGCAAAGGGGCGGCTGCGTCGAACATAACCGAACACGAGAGCTTTACATATCTTTACTGGGATTTATCATGCCAGATCATAGTCCACTTCGCCGAATATCTTCACTTTAATGCGGAAGCTACCTGCCACTTCTGCTCGCCGGTGTCTTCATCTGGCTACAGTTCATTCACCACTGCCATGATATGTTCCAGGCTCTTGGCGGTAGATGTAGTCGGCCTATATTCCAGACCCACGTAGCCCTCATAGCCCGCCTGATCAATGGCCGCCAGAACGTTGGCCCAGTTAATCTCGCCGGTGCCGGGCTCATGACGTCCGGGCACATCGGCCGCATGAAAATGGGCAATCTTATCAATGTTCGCAGTGATGGTAGCAATGAGGTTGCCTTCAGTTACCTGCTGATGGTAAATGTCATAAAGTAGTCTGACATTGGGACTGCCCACCTCTTCGACTATTTCAAAGCCCTCTGCTGACGTGGTCAGATAGTAGCCAGGATAGTCTACAAGACTGTTGAGCGGCTCTAAGGCCAGGGTTACGCCCGCAGCCTCGGCAACGGGCGCGGCTGCTTGCAAACAGGCTACGATCCCCGCATGCTGTTCGCTGCGCAGTCGGGGGCGGGGTTCCCCACTAGTGGCGCCAGGGCCCAAAACTGATACGCGGCCCGCAATGAGGACCTTCGTCCCCAGCCGTCTAGCTGCGTGCAGAGCGGTCTCGACGGAACGCGCGTACTCGTCGGCCAGCGCCGCGTCCAGCATCCCTCGAGGAGGTTCCACAGAGACAGCCGCTATCTGGACGCCCGCCTTTTCCTTGGCGGCGACGATGGCGTCAATGTCCTTGTTTGAGCAGCCCCAGAACTCGACGGCACGCAGCCCTGCCTGGGCCGCTGCCTGGATGCGCTGGGGAAATCCGTCAATTTCCGAGAACACCATTTCGGTACAAGCGGACAACTTGATCATGGCATGGACGCTCCTTGTAGAAGAGTGGTACGGTGTGGGGCTCGCCCTATACGCCCTGGCGGGGTCGTGGAACCCTGCCTACGCGAGGTGATGAGACCTGAGAAACCTCGTTGCAGGTACAGAATGTCATCAGTTTTCCTCCGTTTGGGGTAGGATTATACCCCGGACCACTTGGCACAACCACCGTGAATTCTTGTGTACTTATAGGCCGACGCCGCCACAATGTATGATACTCCATCGCACGATTACGCCCAGCCTTGATGCCACACTGGCGATCTCCTGCCGTGGAACCCGTGCTGAAGACCTACCGCAACCGTCGCGGCAAGCGATCAAGGTTCATCAACGGTTCCCAAACGGTCCTGCGCGCTGTCGTGACTTTATGGATTGGTAGATCAGCCAGCAGATTGATCACTTTGTACTGCGTCGGGTTTTGCTCGAAGCTCGACCGGTAAAAGCGGATGGTCCCCTGACCCTCCCAGGCTGCCGTGCAGGTTCCGGACGTGGGATAGATAAGAGCGTAGGAGACATCGGCGCCGTCGTTTTCTACGCGAGGAATATACTTGTAGTTCATCCAGTTGCCTTCGCGCCGGGCCCGTTCCAGCTCGGCTCTGGCTTCAGCGGCCAGCGGGGTCAGACCTGATACGGCCATTTCCATGATCGGATGGCCAAAGTGCGACAGGCTGCCGCGCCAGGTACCTGCCTCTTCGGTCGGATTTGGGATATCGCCGAAGACCTTGGGAACGCCGCTGTGGTCCCGACCGCCGAGGATGGGCTCGGTCATATCCTCCCACATTACGACGCAGAAGCTGCCCTGGACATCGCGATCCACCTCACCGTCGAATATCGCGGCGACATCCACACCCACGATGTTGTAAGCGCGTCCGGCCAGCCAGGCTACTTCCTCGTTGACCGCCAGCGACACGCTGACCACAGGTTCGTCCGCGGGCCGAAAAGGCTCGGGCAACAATCGGCCTGCCATGTCGTAGTCGGTGACAAAAGACACACTGAGCACGCTCACCTTGCCGTAGTGCATACCGCCCTGCTCCCAGGGCCGGGGCTCGCGAAACCAACTACAGGTTGGCATCGTATAGGGAAAGTCCGGTTCAAGAGTATACATCTGGTTTCCTCCGTTCGTTCTGATTTGGACCCTGCGCCGTACTGCCGCACTGGATTAGGGCCTTGTGATTGTACAACGTATGGCCAGCTGCCCGGCTGCATAAACTAGCTTCTGGCACCGGCGACCGGCCTGACTCACAACAACTCCAACCACGGGACCTTCGCCATC
>JALGTJ010000193.1 GCA_029821415.1 Candidatus Zipacnadia bacterium | reverse complement strand
AAGTTAACATTCACGAGACGGCCGAGCGAGTGCTATCTGCCCAGCAGCAATATACTAGCCACCACGAATTGATCAATGAGGTACCAGAAGATCTAGCTACTATCGAGGCAGACCGGGACAAAGTCAGTCAGATTCTGGACAATTTGGTCGGTAACGCTATCAAATATTCGCCCGACGGCGGCCGGGTAGTTGTTAGTGCGGAGGACGAGGGCGATGCAATCCGCATTGACGTAACCGATGAAGGGCTCGGCGTGCCTAAACAGCAGCACGAGAAGATATTTGACCGGTTCCAGATGATAGACGGTGACAGCAGGCGTAAGGGCATAAAAGGTACCGGCATTGGCCTGTACCTGGTCCGCCATCTGGCACGAGCCCACGGTGGTGATGTCTGGCTGGAGTGGAGCGAACCTGACAAGGGTTCCATATTCAGCGTACGCCTGCCCAAGGTTGCTCAGATCGAGCCGAGCGAGGAACAAGCCAGACCCGCGTAATTACATGGGGCAGATATCAGTTAGAGCTAGCCCAATTATCGGGCGAGTGGCTGATAAGTTATGGCCAGAAGGGGCCTCCTAGCGACGAGGAGGCTTTTTCTCTATATTGCCCAGCCAAGGAGAAGAAATAAGATGCGAGTCGCCATAGGAAACGATCATGCCGGCTACCCATTGCGAGCTCCTCTGATTAAGCTAATTGAATCCTCCGGACATCAGGTCGTCAGCTTTGGCACTGACAATGAACATCCCGTTGACTACCCTCGCTTTGCTGCTGAAGTGGCCCGCGCCGTTCGCGACGGTCAAGCTGACCTGGGTGTGGTGATCTGCGGCACCGGCATAGGCAGCAGCATTGTCGCCAACAAGATCGAGGGAGTTTACTGCGCGCTGTGCAGCGACCCTTACAGTAGCCGTATGGCTCGCCGGCACAACGATGCCAATGTCATCGCCCTGGGTGCCCGGGTACTGGGACCGGATCTGGCCGTAGACATCCTGAAGGCGTTCTTGGAAACTCAGCCGTCCAATGAGCCTCGCCACGTCCGCCGCCGTCAGCAGGTCCAGGAAATTGAAGCAGGCAATGAGCTTGCCCGGAAGTAAATAGTATGACCGAAAAAGATCTGTCTATACCAATTGACGACGAGCGTCCCGACTGGGACACCTATTTTATGGAAATTTGCCACGTGGTGGCAAAGCGGTCAACCTGCCTGCGCCGGCAGGTCGGCGCATTACTGGTAAGCGACCGCCGCATTCTTGCCACCGGGTACAACGGCGCTCCCAAAGGCCTACCGCATTGCGCTGAGGTGGGCTGCCTACGTGACCAGTTAGGAATTCCTTCCGGCGAGCGTCAGGAGCTGTGCCGGGGAGTACACGCTGAGCAAAATGCCATTATTCAGGCTGCCGTCTACGGCGTCGCCCTCCAGGAAGTAACCCTATATTGCACTATTCAGCCGTGCATTACCTGCGCCAAGATGCTGATTAACGCTAACGTCAAGCGAATTGTCTACGAGGGCGACTACCCAGATGAACTGGCCGTGCAATTGCTTGAGGAAGCGGGCGTTGAGCTGGTTCACTGGCCGCCCAAGCAGGAAAGTGAGTAGTTACCGTGCCCTGGCTGTTGGGCTGCATTGTAGCACTGGCTTTAGCAGCAGTTCTTACACCGCCGGTGAGGCTGCTCGCCGAGCGCATTGGTGCATTGGATCGTCCCGAAGATCGGAGAGTGCATCAGAAGCCTACCCCTACGGCCGGCGGGCTGGCAATATTTGTGGCATTTTGGATTGCAGTAGTGGTGGCCAGTGGACTACCCAATCATACCACTGCTGGCATACTCCTCGGTTCTGTCTTTCTGGCCGCTCTGTGCCTGATTGATGATATCTACCGGCTCCCTCCCGCCCCACGCTTTCTGGGCCACATAGTTGTGGCAACGATTGCCTGGCAATGGGGGGTCCGTATTACCGGTGTAACCAATCCGCTTGTTCTGTTTGGCGGCAGCGATTATATTAGCTTGGGGGTATGGTCAGCCCCAGTGACAGTGGTATGGATTGTGTTTATGATTAATGCCATTAATTGGACCGATGGGCTGGACGGGCTAGCCGCGGGGGTGAGTGCGCTTGCCGCGGGCACTCTTGCAGTAATGGCGATTAGCGTGGGGATGACCCAAGTCGGCATCCTGGGCGCAGCGGTAGCTGGTGCTTGCCTGGGCTTCTTGCCCTACAACTTCTATCCGGCCAGCATCTTTATGGGCGATACCGGCGCGATGTTTCTGGGCTACCTGCTGGCATGCCTCTCGGTGACTGGTGCTTTCAAGAGCACAGCGATACTCGCCGTGTTCGTACCGCTGCTGGTACTGGGGATTCCCATATACGACACTCTGACGACGACATTGGGCCGCATTAAGAACGGCAAGCCGATATACACTGCCGACCGCAGCCATCTGCACCACCGCTTGCTGGCACGCGGCCTCAGTCAGACCCAAACCGTCCTGCTTATCTACGGAGTGACTGCTATGCTCTGTGGCATTGCATTGTGGATGTGGTTTCGGTGACGCCTATACCCATAGCACTCATTTTCGGTACCCGCCCGGAGACCATAAAACTGGGACCGGTCTGGTCTGCCCTATGCCAACGGCCCGAGATGTTCTTGCCGCAGGTCATCGTCACTGCCCAGCACCGCGAGATGCTGGACCAGATGCTGGCTGTCTTCAATATCACCCCCACGATAGACCTGGACATTATGCAGCCAGCCCAGAGTCTCAGTGATATTACCACCAATGCTCTGATTGGTGTGCAACAAGCACTGGCGCAGTTGCAGCCGGCCTTAGTGCTCGTCCAGGGCGATACCACCACGACTTTCGCCCGCCGTCTGACCAGTGTGCTTGCCGACATTCACTTCGCGGCCACGCCCCGAGCCCGTGATAATCTGCAGGCCGAAGGCATCCCCTCCGAAGCTATCTTTGTCACCGGCAATCCCGTGCTGGATGCGCTGCAAACTATCCTAACCCAGAAGCCGACTCTGGCCGGAACGGAATTAGAGTGGGTTGAAGAACTTCCCGGCCGCCTGCTGCTGGTGACGCTGCACCGCCGTGAGAACCTGGGCGAGCCGTTTGTCCGCATCTGTGCTGCTCTCAAGCAAATCGTGCAAACCCACCCCGACGTCACCATAGTCTACCCGGTCCATCCTAATCCCGCAGTGCGGCAGGCGGTACGCAACTTGCTAGGTGACGTGGAGAGGGTCATTCTCTGTGAGCCACCCGACTACTTAGTCTTCGTACCGCTGATGGCCCGCGCCGATCTGATTATCACCGACTCGGGCGGTATCCAGGAAGAGGCCCCCGCCCTGGGCGTTCCCGTACTGGTCGCTCGCGAGACCACCGAGCGCCCTGAGGCCATTGAGGTGGGCGCCGCTCGCCTGGTAGGCACCGATACCAACAATATTATCGCGGAGGCCGATCGTCTGTTGACTATTCCCAGCGCTTATGCCAAGATGAGCCGCGCCGGCTCCCCGTTCGGCGACGGGCACGCTGCCCTCCGCATTTGTCAGGCTCTGGAATACTTCTTTGACCTACGTTCCCAGCGCCCCAGTGAATTCAAGCCAAGCGCAGGCGACCATGGTCAGGAGGAGACAAAGGATGGACGGCAATAACCAGCAGCAAACCGCTTGGACCTCTCGCCGCGTCATCGCCACCTTGGTAGTTACCGGTTTACTGCTCTACATTGTTTTCTGGACACCGCCGCTGCTGGGGATATTCTTTAGCAGAATCTGCTGGGGATATTCTTTAGCAGAATAGCCGGCATCGTTGCTACAGTCGTGCTGGCTATCGCTCTGGCCTATATCATCAGCCCCGCAGTGGAGCGCCTGTCACAGGTGCGGCTGCCGCTATCCGAGTACAACCGGCGAGCACTGGCTGCCATCCTCGTTATGATCCTGGGTGCTGGGCTTATCGTGGTAGCCGTCATGGCCACATCTTCAGCCATTGCTCAGGATTTAGAAGATGTCACTACCTTGGTGAAGGATTTCACTAAGGACCGGCTGCCGGCATTGCTTGATGAATGGCAACTGCAGAAACGTATTGAG
>JALGTJ010000192.1 GCA_029821415.1 Candidatus Zipacnadia bacterium | reverse complement strand
AACTGCCCCGGCCACAGCCAGCGGACGCCGAGATAGTCCTCCAGAAAGGCGCACACTGCGTACCAGGTGCCCTGCGTGGTTGAGGGTAGACGCTGCCCCCGGCCGCCCCAATCATCGTGAGGCTCGTCACGCCCGGCCAGAATCACTGACTGACCTACGGTCTTGATGACGAAGCCCTCAGCGGGCAAATCAGAAAGATTGATGTCATTGTCCTTGAGCAGTTGGCAGTTGCCGACCACCAGGCGGGTGGCAGTACTGCCCGGCCAGCCCGGTATGCGGACATTGTTGCGGTTTAGATACTCGCTCTCCGGATAGATGAGCAGGCGCGCTCCGCTGGCCTTCTCAATGACGCGGGCCAGCTCATCGGCCGCCGCGGAGGCGACTGGAGAGGGCTGGTCAGGAATCAAGATAACGGCCCGTGCTTGCCCGTTGCTGACGATGGTCAGGTCGGCGTTGGCTTGACTCGCACCCAATAGTACGATGACTGCCATCACTGACAGCAATATATGAAGCCATGTGTATCTGCTTTCGTGCATAGGGTGTGGCCTCCTTATGATTTCGCCTTCAGAATGCACAAAGCATTCTCCACGAGTTGGTCCTTCGGGTTGTTGCGCGAGCTTAATCCAGCAGGTCGCTAGCGGCTCTGTCCACGACGGCGCGCAACGCCAAGAGCTTATCCTCGTCAATCTCAGGCGGTGTGTAGCTGCGGCGAATTTCCTGCACGCGGGCGTGGGCTTTGTCGGCAATAGCCTGCTCTTTTTCCAATTCACGAGCGCCGCCCTCCCACAGGCTGCGATCAAAGTATTTTGGATACCATGCCTCGCGGAAGTGGAGCAGAGTATGGTCAGTTCCGACGAAGCTGGCCTGGCGACCGATGCCGACTTCCAGGATATCGTCTAATGCGATCGTTTCATCATTTACCTCAATACCATGATAGTAGTGACGCAGGAATTCACCCATCTCCTGATTCAGCAGCAACTGCTCCGGAGAGTAGGTCATCCCATTTTCAATTAAACCGGCTCCCATGTAGGGAGCTGTGCCGGTATATTCACTTATCAATATGGCTTTGACCGCCTTCTCGTAGGTGGCATGAACCCCAGGCACGCGGGCGTCGGTATATTCAGCGCTGCAGGCGACCTGCACCCCTCCGCCGTAGAGGCGGCGGAATACCTCGCAGACAGCGGCGTCCTGGAGCAGTGACTCGGGGCAGGAGATACTCATATTGCCGGTCTGCATATCCATGGCACCAGTTAGAGTGGCACCGGTCAGTTCCTTTTCTGGATTGAGCGCATGGCACGCTGCCCACCCCGTCAAGATATCGGCAACCGCCTGAACGACAGCACCGGCTACAGTCACGGGCGCGGTTCCGCCGCTGATTGCCTGAGTCAGGAAGACAGTAGAATAGTTCCGTTCGGCGCGCATGGCCAGATAGTCTCCGGTGCGCCGGTCCATCCGACGCGGGGTTATTATTGATATGGCGGTTGAGCTGTGACGGCCAACCTCGTCGGGCTGGCCGGTCAGAATCCCCCACATCTCCCGGGCGTATTCCAGTTGGGCAGCATCCAAGGTGTACACAACACTGGGCATGCCAGTGTGCTCGTATAGCAGGGCCAGTGCTTCCAATGGTTCTATGGGGCTGGGCACCTCGCGGATAAGCAGCATTGGCCCCACTGGTTGTCTGCCGTCGTTGAGGGCGTAGGCCCACTTGCAAAGCTCAATAAAGTCCTCCCGGGTACCGGGATGCTTGTCAAACTGCTCGTAGTCAAAAAGAAATTGAGCGACTTCACCGCCTACTCTCACCGAATAGGGCTCGGTCCCCGTCGTCGGATCCGGCTCGGACCGCGCGAAGGACCGGTTGAAGTCAATGATCTCGTCCAGATACTGTCGGGGGAAGCGTACCAGCTCCCGCTGGAAGTCAACTTCACATCCCGCCGCATCCAGGGCGGTAAGCACTTTTTCACTTTGCAGCCAGGCGCCTTGCTGCTCGAGGATAGTCATAACTGCCTGGTCAATGCGTTCTATATCAGACTCAGTGAGTAAATTCTGGCAGAAGTGGGGCATCAAGTTTCCTCCTCGGTGGTCGTAGACGGTCTTGACGCGAATAGGTGAGAAGATATTGGACAGGCACGAGTATAGCTGAAACTTAAATCCTTAGTCAACTAACATTTGGCAGCGCTTTGTGGTGAACGCGGGCTTGGGGCAATTATCCGTCGGCTCGCTATCGTGCCTGGCACAATTCAAAGCGGTGTCGGAAAAGTGAGTGATTCGCGTTTAGTAACAGCGGAGTAGGACCAGCAAGAAGACCGAGCTTCTTGAGGAGGTAATGAAGGTAGGCAAACGCGGGGTCTATCCCACCATCTTGACGGTCCACAGACCGGTTTGAGGGGACAGGGCATCGCCGCCGGCGCCCGGCATGTGGTATTGGATGAAGCGGCCGGTAATGGACTTCGGCTGTCCGTGGCTGTCCACATCCTCCAGCCAAAAGGCCCCAAAACCGTGGATCTGGAATCGGGCGTTTGCCCCGTTGCCACCAATGTACTCAACCATCGGCACAATCATAATCCGCGGGTTGTTGTCGTGGAAATCATCGAAGGTATCACTCGCCCATGGCTCCCACATGGCGCGCTCCAACCTGGCGAGGCCGTCGGAGGAGCTCTCCAGCGCCTGGCGCCACTGCCCAACAGCGACACCGGTTCGGGCAGTGCACACGTCGTCTATGCTCACGTAGTTGGCTGTCACCATTTCGGGAGAGAGCTGATACCCGCGTAGCAGCTCGGAGAACGTGTTCTTATCGCCGGAGGGCGGCTCCAGCCAGCCGAACGAACCGGGGATGTTTTCGTAGTGCGGGCCGTCAGCCATAAGCAGGTTCTGCTGCTGGCCGTAAAGGTAGTCAGTTTGATAGTTGACCCACATCGGGCATATAGACACGCCGCCCACCGGCATACGTACCACCGTGCAACTGCGCGAGACTGTCGCGCCCTCCAGGCCCAGCACCTGGGCGAAAATATAATCAATGGGGATGTGAAC
>JALGTJ010000191.1 GCA_029821415.1 Candidatus Zipacnadia bacterium | reverse complement strand
CCCAAGCCGAGCAAAGCCGGCTGCAGCAACGCATTAAGGAGCTGAGGGTGACCGACCGAGCAATAGTCTATCCGGGCACTGATGAAGTCGGTATGACGCTGTTCGCCCGTTTCGTCCACCAGCACATGGAAAAGCAGCCCGCGATCAAGATTCAGTGGGTTGACCCCGCCGCCACCGAGCGCGTAGCCCTCTACGAGGATCGAAGTATCAGCGAAACAGCAGCCACGCAAGTGGATGTAGTGGGGGGACGCCTGACCCAGGAGGCAGCGGAGGCCGACTTGATTTTGCTGATCAATCCTCCCAAGCAGTCAGATGACAAGGAGCGCGTGTCGCTAATTCGCAAGTCACTAACAGATATTCAGCAGGTGGCCGATACCCGGGGCATAGCCATCTGTGATGCCGCCACCCCCAACGGAGCAGACGACGAGCTGGTCAACGCGTTGCTGGACAGCGAGCTGGATCTGGTAAAGCTGCTGGCTTTCTCTGGCTGGAATACCGCAGCCAACTCAATTGGTTCAGCGTTGGCCCACGCCACCTTGCGCCTGATCGCTCGCCAGGACAAAGGCGCTTTTGACCTGGCTCACTTGTTTACCAGCTTTGCCCCGATGCGCTATCTGCAACTGCTTAACTCTCTGATTAACACCGAACGTGCCCATGTGCAGTTGCTGTTCTTGAGCCTAATAGACGATTGGCTCTACCAGACGCGGCTCCGTCCCCAGCTTAAAGAAAAACTACATCAAATGGTTGACGACGGTAGCACCGACCTCACAGAGCTATACCCCCGGATTCAGCAGGTGCTCAGCAATCAGCTAGCCCAAGCAGCCGCTGATCTGTGGATGAAGTATTTCTGGGGCAGAAGCTGCGTGGAAGTCGGCACAGATGAGGAGCGCAACGATATCGTCCTGGCTGAGCTGGAGGAGACCCGTGTGGAGCTGCCCTGGCGGCGACTGTTTGAAGTAGCCGTAGAGTTCGACATCAATCTGGAGCTGGTCGCTGGCAAAGAGCAATCATAGTCGCCAATTACTCCAAGAGACGAATCGGCGCTTACGCAGTCATACCGCTCACAACCCGGGCCGTGTCACGGGCGATCATCAGCTCTTCATCAGTAGGAATCACCAGAATATCGGCAGGACTGTCAGCGGTGCTGATAGCAGTGACCCCGCGGTCATTGCTAACGTTGTTGTTCCTCGCCTCGTCCAAGTGCAGGCCAATAAACTCAAGGCCCCGCACACAGTTACGGCGAATCTCAGGGGCATTCTCACCAATGCCGGCGCCCGAGATGCCCAAAAGCCCGCTCTCCGTGTTAAGGAGCTGATCCACCTCAGCAGCATCCATATCCCTCATGCGGATCAAGTACAGGGGAATAGCCGGGTCCAGATCGCCACTGCGCGTGCCCATTAGTAGGCCTTCAAGTGGGGTGAAGCCCAGCGAACAATCAAGGGAACGGCCCCCACTAACCGCCGTGACGCTGGCCCCGTTACCCAGGTGACAGGTGACAATTCTCTGCTGTTGAAGGGGAACGCCCCTCGCCTCCAGGTACTTGCCTGCCTCTATAGCCACATAGCGATGAGAGGTGCCGTGGAAGCCATACCGGCGGATGTTATGGTCTTGGTACATCTCGTAGGGTAATCCGTAGACAAAAGCATAGGCCGGCATCGTCTGGTGGAAAGCAGTGTCAAACACTGCTACCATCGGGACATTCGGCAAACGCTGCCGACAGGCGCGGATACCTTCCAGGTTCGGTGGATTATGCAGTGGAGCCAGCTCGCTGAAATCTTCAATCGCAGCAATAACTTGGTCATCAATCAGAACCGACTCGGTAAACTGCTCACCGCCGTGAACCACACGGTGGCCAACCGCCTCAATTTCTTGGAGGGAGCCAATTTGACCATGCTCAGGATCGGTCAGTACATCCACAACATAATCAAAGGCAACAGTATGGTCAGGCATCGGAGCGCTCATCCTGACGATACCCTCATCACCGTATTCGTGGGTCAAAATGGCATCGTTACCTCCGTTTATGCCCACTCGCTCCGCCAAACCGGAACATACTGACGAGTCGCCGTCAAACAATTCATATTTCAAAGAAGAACTACCACAATTGAGTACAAGCACTATCACAGGACATTTCTCCTACTCAATACTAATATAAAAGCAGACAAATGAGGGAATTCTGATACATAGCGGAGTAACGAAAGACTGCGTTCCCACACAGGGAGAGCAACGGTTGCGGTGAACCGGGGACAGGGTTTGTTGGGATTATCTATTCATTCTTCCTCGCCCATTAGCAGATGGTTCTCCTGGGTTCCTGCCGGTTCACTGAGCAATGCTCTGCGCGTTTTGTCGATAGTAGCCGATATGCGATTAACGTAATTGTCGAGCCGCTCAACGATGCCCCGGGCCCACGTCTCAGCTTCAGCACGTATGGCCTGAGCATCAACACGAGCTTCGTCCAGTATTTCCTCAGCGCGTTGTTCCGCTTGCTTGACGATTTCATCATTGGAAATCAGCAATTGCGCCTGTTCGCGGGACGCCTCTAAGATTTTGGCCCGCTCCTCATGGGCCTCCTGAAGAATACGCTCCCGATCACGACTGACCTTACTGGCGACGCTCATCTCCTCGGGCAGCATCTCGCTTAGACGGCGTAGCCGATCAAAGAACTCATCGGCATCTATTACCGTCTTGCCCATAAAGCCGGGGATAATGCGAGTATACCATTTCTCCCCCGCTTCGCCCATCAGTTCAAGTTCCTCAATGAGAGTTAGTATGTCCATCTGCCACCCTCCCTGACACGTCAGTATTTACTGCGATCGGCCCATCCTATCTTGCAGTCGCTTGTGTACAGCATCGGGCACAAATTGGCTGACTTCGCCGCCCTGCATAGCAACTTCCTTGACCAGGCTGGAACTCAAGAAGGCATAATCAGGATGCGGGACCAAAAAGACTGTATACAGCTCGGGTGCCAGTTGCCGATTCATCCATGCCATCTGCATCTCGCGCTCAAAGTCCGAGACTGCGCGTAGTCCCTTAACCAGTGCTACTGCCCCTTGCTGCTTAGCATATTCTACTACCAGCCCGTCAAAGCTCTCCACCACAACGTTGGATAGGTCCCGGCAAGCTTCGCGGGCCATTGCTACCCGCTCTGCCACCGAAAACATCGGCACTTTGCCCGAATCTTCGGCCACCGCCACGAAGACTCTTCCAAACATTCGGCTAGCCCGGCGAATCACGTCCATATGACCCTCGGTGATCGGATCAAAGCTCCCGGGGCATATCGCAATGTGCTCAGTTTTCGACGTGGTCATTAGCTTTCCTCTTACTCGCTGGCACCAAGGTAATAAAAGTCGAGACGACTCTGGCCGAACCTCTTGACCTTGTCAGGTTCAATGCCGTGAAGTACTGATTCACCTCGATCGTGTTGAATGACCACAATCCCCTCCTGCGTTACGCCCTCTTGACTGACAATTAGTTGCTCAGCCAATTGCGGCAGATCAACACTGTCATAGGGCGGATCCACAAAGACAATGCCGAAAGGCCCATAGGCCCGAGCGAGCTCTGTCCACACCGTGGGCAGTCGGCCTCGCACCACTACTCCGCCCTCAGATAGATTGGTATTCGCCAAGTTCGTCCTGATGACCTTCGTGCAGTGAGGATCGCTGTCAACAAACACAACCAGCTTCGCTCCGCGGCTGAGCGCCTCAATGCCGACCGCTCCGCTGCCCGCATATAAGTCAGCGAACCGTGCTCCCTGTATCGCACTTGCCAGGCTGGCGAAGAGCGTCTCGCGCATAGCATCAGTAGTCGGACGAATATTGCCTGCAGGTACTTTCAGCGGCAGTGACCCAGCATTGCCCGAAATGATCCGCAGTCGTCTGCTCATAACACCCAGCCCTGATCGTCGCATCTATGCCGCGCTAAGTATTGCTTCAACGGCTGGTGCTCCGGCTCCTCCAGGTGAGGGTCATCACCAATAAGTTTAAGAGCATCCTCCCGCGCCCAAACCAGCATTCTGGTGTCACCCATCAAACCAGACATTTGCAAATCAGGGACGCCATGCTGGCGAGTGCCGGTCAGCTCACCGGGACCACGTCGCGCCAGGTCCTCGCTCGCGATCTCAAAGCCATCATTTGTCCGTACCAGCACGTTCAGCCGATCAATGACCTCAGGAGAATCAGAGCCAGTAACCAGCAGGCAGCAGGCCGGCTCAGTACCTCGGCCCACCCGCCCCCGCAACTGGTGGAGTTGCGCCAGGCCAAACCGCTCGGCATTCTGCACCAGCATCACGGTGGCATTGGGCACATCCACGCCAACCTCA
>JALGTJ010000190.1 GCA_029821415.1 Candidatus Zipacnadia bacterium | reverse complement strand
GGGGAGACCGCCGTGGCCGAATTAGCCGATGGCCGGGTTCGCACGTACAGTTTGACTGTTGAGGAACTGGGTTTGGAGTTGGGCAGTGCTGCGGCGTTGTCTGGGGGGACGCCGGACGAATCGGCGGAACTCCTGCGCGCTGTCCTTGCGGGGGAGCCCGGTCCCCGCTATGATATTGTCTTAGCTAATGCGGGTGCGGCCATCTATGTCGGAGGTCAGGCCGCCGACATTCGCGAAGGAATACAGCAGGCCAGGGAGGTCATCGCCAGCGGTGCTGCCTTCGCCAAGCTGGCCCAGCTCTGTGAAATGTCCAACTCACTGTGAGATGTCAGGTGTGCTATGAAACTGAGCGATATCCTGAAAGAGATTGTAGAAAGCAAGCGGCGCGAGCTGCAGTTTGCTAAGCTCGACCGCCCGGTCGAGCTGCTGCAAGCGAAGGCCGCTGAGCTAACGCCCGCTCGCGACTTTGCGGAGGCCTTGCGTGGTACAGAGGTGGCGCTTATCGCCGAGATTAAGCGGGCCTCGCCGTCGGAGGGGGAGTTTCCGGTGCTGTGGTTTGATCCGCGACAGATTGCTCAGGACTACGTCGCTGGCGGTGCCCGGGCGATAAGCGTCCTGACCGAGGAGAACTATTTCAAGGGGGCGCCCAATTTCATTGCACGGGCGCGTGGCCGCATCCCCCTGCCCATTCTGCGAAAGGATTTCATATTGGAGGATTATCAAGTATATGAGTCCCGTGCGCTGCAGGCTGACGCGATCCTGCTAATTGTTGCTATATTGGAGCCGGAAATTCTGGCTCAACTACATCGGTTGACTACTGAATTGGGTATGACAGCGCTGGTGGAGGTGCATAATGAAGCAGAGCTGGAGCAGGCTCTGGCGATAGGCGCACAGGTCATTGGGATCAACAACCGTGACCTTACGACGATGGAGGTTGATCTATCAACTACCGAGCAACTGACGCCGCTGGCACCCGAGGATGTTCTGGTAGTAAGCGAAAGCGGCATCAGTTGCCGAGAGGACGTCGAGCGGGTGGCAATGGCAGGGGTGGACGCAGTGTTAGTGGGCACGGCGTTGATGAAGAGCACTGAGTTTGACCTGGCTGCGCGCCACTTTGTGGGCGTGCCCAAAGAAAAGCGCTAATTCCGTGATGACAATGAGGAAGTGATATGTCGCATGGCTACTGCAACTGAGCAACGGCCTGGCCGCTTTGGCCGTTATGGCGGGCAATACGTTCCCGAAACCCTGATGGGCGCTTTGGACGAGCTGGTCCAGGCCTACGAAGAGGCCTGGGCCGACCCGGAGTTCCACGAGGAGCTAGAGTACTACTGGCGCTACTACGCGGGGCGACCTACGCCGCTATATTTGGCTGAACGGCTTAGCGGGGTGTGTGGGGCGCAGGTGTATCTGAAGCGCGAGGATCTCAACCATACTGGCGCGCATAAGCTGAACAATACTCTGGGCCAGGTGCTACTGGCTCGCCGTATGGGCAAGCCGCGGCTGGTGGCCGAGACGGGCGCGGGCCAGCACGGAGTGGCCACAGCTACCGTCGGGGCGCTGTTTGGGATGGAGACTGTTGTCTATATGGGTGTGGAGGACATTCGTCGTCAACGGCTCAACTGCTTTCGCATGGAGCTGCTGGGAGCAAGAATTGAGCCAGTTGAGTCAGGCAAAGGCACGTTGAAGGATGCGACCAATGAAGCCATTCGCGACTGGATGGCCAATGTTGAGAATACTCACTATCTAATGGGCAGTGTCTGCGGTCCGCACCCGTATCCGACAATGGTGCGCAACTTTCAGAGCGTCATCGGTAAGGAAGTCCGTGAGCAGTGTCTGGAGCAGCTTGGCCGAATGCCTGACAAGCTGGTGGCATGCGTCGGCGGCGGCTCTAACGCTATAGGCCTGTTTTACCCCTTCCTAAATGATGACGTTGAACTGATCGGTGTGGAGGGTGCTGGGCACGGACTACATACTGGAGAACACAGCGCCCCGCTGGCCGCGGGCAGCTTCGGCATCCTGCACGGGTCGGCTTCGCAGATTCTTCAGGATAGTGACGGCCAGATTATCAATGCTCACTCGGTGGCCGCCGGACTGGATTACCCCGGCGTTGGTCCTGAGCACGCCTATCTGCATGAAACTGGCCGGGCCACTTACGTGAGTGTCACCGATGATCAAGCTCTGGAGGCCTTCGCGAAGTTGAGTAGGCTGGAGGGTATAATACCCGCCTTAGAGAGTGCCCACGCGCTGGCCTGGGTTATTGAGCAGGCGGGGAACTTCGGTGAAGACGAAGTGATTGTCATTAATCTCTCGGGCCGGGGCGACAAGGACGCAGCAGAAGTGAAAGAGTTATTATAGTCGCCTGCTGAATGTGAGGAGAACCACACAATAGTGAACTGTATCCAACAGACCTTTGCTAACACTCGTCGGAATGGCCGGGGAGCACTTATTATCTATCTGACCGCCGGCGACCCGAGCTTGGAAGAAACGGTTGAGCTCGTTATCACAATAGCCGAGGCCGGCGCGGACATTGTTGAACTGGGCATACCCTACTCCGATCCGCTGGCCGATGGCCCCACTATCCAGGCCGCCTCGCAGCGGGCACTGACCGCTGGTGCTACCATCCAAGGTGTCTTTGACTGCGCCGCCCAGATCCGCCAGCGTAGCCCCATCCCACTGGTCATTATGACCTGCTATAATCCGATATTGCAGTTTGGCCCAGAGGCCTTCGCGGCAGAGGCCAGTAAGGTCGGTATTGCGGGCATACTGGCCTCCGACTTGCCCCCAAGTGAGGCTGAGCAGTGGTGCATAATAGCTGCCGAACACGAGCTGGCCACCGTTTTTCTGGTCGCGCCGACCACTCCGCTCCAGCGGGTGGAACGAGCTGTGGAGTGCACCACCGGCTTTGTCTATGCAGTGGCGCGTCCAGGGGTAGGACTCCGTTGCGCGTATTCGCCAGGTCACGGATCTGCCCATCGCCGTTGGCTTTGGCATCAGTACTCCTCAGCAGGTGGCGGCAGTCTGCGAGATTGCTGACGGTGCCATCGTTGGCAGTGCCGTGGTGGACATCATCGCGGAAGCCAGCGACCACGAAGCCCGCCGGCAGCAAGTCAGCCAGTTTGTATCTGACTTGGCAGCAGCTACTTGTCAGTGACTGCGGACTTTGCCCGATGAGCTGGGCCAAGGAGGCATGCTATGATTGACGTTCACGCGCACCTGACGTTTCCGACTCGTCCCGACCATCCTCGGCCTCAGCTTACTGCCGAGCAACTGGTGGACCGAATGAATCATGAGGGAATTGAACGCGCAGTGCTGCTGCCGATGGAAAGCCCTGAGGCTGATGCCGGCCCGATGCGCACCGAGGATATCCTGGAGGCGGTCCGCCGATTCCCCGCCCGCCTAATTCCATTTCTGCACGTCGATCCGCGTGTGCGAGCCCTGGAAGAGCAGATTGAGTACTTGGCCATTGAATATGGCTGCAAAGGCTACGGCGAAATGCTTGACAGCTTGTGGATTGATGATCCGCTGCACAAGCGAGTCTATGCCAAGTGTGCAGAGCTGGGGCTGCCGGTGCTATTTGATATGAATCTCCGGTCGTGTATGGATGAGCCAGGGCTGCCGCGTTTGGAGGCTGTTCTCCAGGAGTTCCCGCGCTGCATCTTCATCGGACACGGCCCGTGTTGGTGGGCCAATATATCAGCCGATGCCGATGGGACCGGCGGCTATCCGCGTGGGCCGGTAGTGCCAGGAGGCGCTGTGGAGCGATTGCTGGGTGAATATGATAATATGTATGCCGATCTCTCCGCCGGCTCGGGTTACAATGCGCTCACCCGAGACCCCGAATTCACTCACGGTTTTATCCAACGCCACTGGCGCAAGCTGATGTTCGGCACCGATATCGTCCGTCCGGGTGACGCCCTGGAAATAATGCAGTGGATGCAGGAGTTTCCCTTCACTGATGAACAGTATGAGGCAATTGCCCAAGGCACCGCCCGGCGGCTATTGCGACTGGACGAGTAGACACCGGGCGTCCAGACTACTTGGTGTTGGCGGCAGGCCTGGTGGGACGTCAGCTTCTGATAGGCATTAGTGTTTCAGTGCTGGGACGTCAGCTTCTGATAGGCATTAGTGTTTCAGTGCGGGATGGAAAGGCTCTACTCAAGTGCGCCGCGCAGATCCTCAACAAGTGCTGCCGAAGCGACCGTCACGAGTGCCGCGTCGGTGGTCACGGCGATGAGCGTGTAGCCGAGTTCTGCTAAGAACGCTGTAGCCTGCGGATCCGTGCTGCCCCAGCAATCAGCAGGCTATCCTCGGTACCGGTTCTTGGCTCTTGGCCAGGTGCATTGAATATCCGGCGGGGATGCTGGGTGCGCCTGTTCCGGTGAGACCTACTTGTATCCCAAGTCCATGAGAGCGACGATCCGGCGGGCCATTTCCCGGCGGATAGCGTCCAG
>JALGTJ010000189.1 GCA_029821415.1 Candidatus Zipacnadia bacterium | reverse complement strand
CCAATCTCAGAACCAAGAGCAGGCAAAGTGCTAACGCTTGACCGTAGCCGGCAGATTGCGTAGAATCTAGCTGAGCGTATGTTTTACCATTAGCGAACCTAACGATTAGAGGTGACTTTGGCGTGCATAAGAGCGTTACACAGATAATATTGCTGGGTGACGGGATGGGGGGCCGGCCGGTACCTAGCCTCGGGGGACAGACCTGCCTGGAAGCTGGTAACTACCCGGCACTTGACGAAGTCGCTCGGGGCGGCGAGTGTGGATATACCGACCCGATTGGGCCTGGTCAGGCAGTTGGTAGCGATACCGGGCATATGGCCATTCTTGGCTACGATCCCGTTAGGTATTACACGGGCCGCGGGCCATTTGAAGCCAAGGGCGTTGGCATTGACGTGCAACCCGGCGATATAGCCTTCCGCTGCAATTTCTCTACTGTCGAAAATGGCATTATCAAGGACCGCCGCGCCGGTCGTATTACCGAGGGCACTGACCAGTTGGCAGCAGCCGTTAACGAAGCCTTCCGTGACGGTATAGACGGCGTGGAGGTGATATTCAAGGAATCGGTGGCTCACCGAGCAGCGCTCGTTCTGCGCGGCGAGGGGCTTGACCCGCGCATCACGGACGTAGACCCTCACAAGACCGGTGTAGAGGTGCCCCAGTGCCAGCCCGCTGCCGAAGCGGCAGACGATCCGGCTGCGCAAAAGACTGCCGCGATAATCAACAAATTTGTGGAGGGCGTCCAGGAGGTCTTTGCGGATCACGAGATCAACCGACAGCGCCGCGCTGCAGGCCTGCCTCCCGCCAATATAGTTTTGCCCCGGGGCGCCGGCACTGCGCCTCACCTGATGCCCTTCTCCGAACAATACCACCTGAGCGGGGCCATGATAGTAGAGGTGGACCTTGTCCGAGGCCTTGGATTATACCTCAATATGGACGTCATTAACGTGCCGGAGGCCACCGGAGGAATGGATACGGACGAGATGGCAATGGCGCGCGCAGTAGTGGAGGCCGCAGTCATGATTTTGTCCTGTGCAATATCAAGTCTCCAGATGTAGGAGGACATGACGGCAACGCCGAGCAGAAAATGGAAGCCATCGCCAAGGTGGATCGCGCGGCCGGCCATCTCCTGGATGCCCTCGATTGGGACAGCACCGTACTGATGGTCAGTGCCGATCACTGTACGCCCGTCACGGTGATGGACCACACTGGCGACGCCATCCCAGTGGCCTTCTATGGACACGGCGTGCGCCCTGATGGGGTACAGAGCTTCGGAGAGCGGCCCTTCGCTGCGGGCAGCATCCACCGCATCCACAGTTTGGACATAATGAATATTATGGGCAATTACGCTGGCACCCTGCCAAAGTTTGGCGCCTAATGAACCGCATTGCCATCTGCATCCTGCTTGGCACTCTAACCGTGGCCACCTGGCCAGGTTCCACCTGGGCGGCGTCAGAAGAGCTGCGCATTCGCTTGGAGAACCGTGCAGGTGGGGCGATCGCCGTCAGTCGCGACGCCGGTAACAGTTGGCTACAAATCGGACAGGTAATCTCAGCAGCTAACGCTGTTAACCGCCACGGTTACAACGCCAGCCGGTGGGTGCCTGACGGCACTGTTGCTGCCACTGCGGTCAATGCTATCCACATCAAGGTAGCCAACGCAGCCCAGACCGGCTACGGCATCACCTTCAGCCTGGTGCCAGCCGGCGAAGTAGTGGGAGCGGCAACCCGCAAATATTCCAGTGTGATCGTAACTGATATGCCGCCGGGAACAGGACTCTTCGGCGGCCTGGGGCCGCAGGTGGGCTCTCCTGTCTATGTTGAGGACACAGACGGGAAGCTGAATAAATTGGCTGACGACTTTCATCCAGCCATCGGCGATACACTGATAATTGTTCGCCAGCAGCCACCACGGCGTATCAGATATATTGATTTCATAAACGAATTTGGCGGAGACATCATCGTCACTTACGCTGACGGCAACTGTGAGGTTATTGGGCTGGTAATGCGGCCGGTGTGTGGAATTGGACGGTTTGAGGGCACCAGATATGCAGCAGCGGGGCGATTGCGGGCCAACCATGCCGGAGTCATTGACATCTCCACGTCACCGTATGGACTGGTGGGAGGATTTCAGATCATTCCAGCTAGTCATGCTAATGACCCGGAAGTCTCGTATATCAAGACCAACACGCAGTGGATGGTGGTTGGACCACGCCACCATCACAAAAGCTGGAAGGGAGCGGCTCCGCTGTTCTCTGGCTACCTGTATCCCAGCTATCGGCCTGATGATCTAACCGGAGGCTATGCTAATTGGCTGCAGCGGACGCTGTCCCGTTGCCAGGTACTGGCAAAGACTGGCGAAGGAGACTGGGATTTGTTGCCCCGAATTGCGCTTGACCCGCAGGCTCCGGCGACCAGCAGGCCACCCGAGCACCATCGCACCTGGCATATCAGAGCCAGTCTTGACGTCCACGACCCGCTTCCGGCAGCAGCACAGCGCGCACTTATGAATCTGCGGGCGATCCGAATCAGGTTGCCGCAAGAGCCGTACTGGCCACAGTAACTGCCGCATTTTATTCAACAGGGAGCAGTGAAAGCAGTGGGCATTGAGCGCCGGCGACTCCAGAGAATGATAGCAACGCAGGACAGGCCCGTATTGGTGGTAAGTCTGCCGCGTAACGAGGTACAGTTCGCGGAGGCAGCTCGGGCCGGCGGTGCGGATGCAGTGAAGGTCCACATCAATGTTCACCACCACGCCAGCGGCACGCTTTTCGGCAGCCTCCGTGAAGAACAGGAAGCTCTGGAGGCGATAGTGCAGGTGGGCCTGCCTGTGGGCATTGTGCCTGGTGCCGAGGCGGCCATGGCCAGCCTTGAGGATATGCAGAAACTGGACGAAATGAGCATTGATTTCTTTGATGCCTATGTGGATCAAATGCCAGCAGCAATGCTGCAGATGGAGACACAGATGTCGCGGATGATCGCGCTGAGCCATCGTCAGCGCAGAACCCACTTTTCGCTAGGCCCCTGTGCCGCCCGCTGTGACTTCATTGAGGCTTCAATTATCGAGCCTGACGGCTACGGCCAGCCGCTGACGGTCGCCGACCTGTGTGACTACGCCGCCATCTGCACCGCTTATCCTGAGATTCCGGTGCTGGTGCCCACGCAGCGGCATATTGTGCCTGATGAACTGCCTACGTTGACGATGTGTGGAGTCCGAGGGATAATTATTGGGGCAGTCGTAACCGGCGATGAGCCAGCCCACATCGAGCAAACTACTCGCCAATTCGCAGATATGCTGACATAGCCAAGGCTGCTCTGATGGTATAAATAGGAGGTACACACTACTGTGACACTCAGACATCGGCTCCATCGAGTGATCTATGTCCCGCTCGACGACCGCCCGGTCAATCTCCAGCGGCCTCACCTGCTAGCCCAAATGGTTGACTACGAGCTGATAACCCCTCCAACTATTCTCCTGGGGCGTTACCGGACACCCGGGCGCCCCGACGAACTGGCTGACTGGCTAACCGCCCAAGTTGATGGGCCTCACGCTGCCGATTGCTTGATTCTGAGCCTGGATATGCTCGTCTACGGAGGACTGGTAGCATCGCGCAGCTCGCACTTATCCCTGGAAGAGGCCGCCGGCCGCCTGGAAGTACTTGCTCAGCTTAAGAAACAGGCCCCCGGCATACCCATCTACGCCAGTAACATAATCCTGCGGGATGCCTCGGATTCTTTCATCAGCGACCATCATGACCTTCGTCAGGAGTTACAGGAATACTCGCAGTTGGGAGGGGAAAACGACACAAGCGACCCAGCAAGCCAGCACGCGGCAGCGACAACCGCCGACTTACCTGCTGCTATCTTGCGCCGCTACCAGCAAATCCGTGTGCGCAACCATCAAGTCAATCTTCGCGCCATTGAGGAGCTGGCGGCCGGGCGGATAGATTTCCTGGCCTTGCCTCAGGACGACGCCCACCCGAAAGGCGTGGCCCAAGCCGAGCAAAGCCGGCTGCAGCAACGCATTAAGGAGCTGAGGGTGACCGACCGAGCAATAGTCTATCCGGGCACTGATGAAGTCGGTATGACGCTGTTCGCCCGTTTCG
>JALGTJ010000188.1 GCA_029821415.1 Candidatus Zipacnadia bacterium | reverse complement strand
GCCCTGCCAGGGGAAATAGACAAAGTAGAAGTGGTCGCTGTCAGTAGCACGCAGAATCAGCCCGGCATCGCCCGACCCCAACTCACGGTAGTTGGGATTGAACTCAAACTCAGCAGCAAAATCTTTATAGGCTTGCCCAATATAAAAAGCCCGACTATGCAGGTTACGCTTGTCTGGGGGCCTGATGACGCCTGCTTCGTCCTCGGTCCATTGGCCACCCATAAAACTCCAGCCAGTGCCGTCCCCGATTTCCAACCGCTGGCGAGTGCTGACTCCCACGCGCTTGGCAAGGGCCCTTTCTTGGTATTTCATATGCCCAGGCTCGAACGACCTGAAGAATCTCTCAAACCTTCCCTCACTGTCGGCATTGGCCGCTGGCTTGGTCTCTCCTTGTACCCATCCCCCGTGCCAGCTCACCGCTCCCACTAATAGTCCTACCACCAACACTGCCCATACTCTGTGATACTTCATTGCCTAACCTCCTTCAATATGGTTTTGCAATACCGCTATTCGCCAAATCTCTCGCTTCGTGACGTATTGTGCATCCCCGGTTAACACTGACTGTCCCTTCTGTCCGCTACTTCACCTGGCTCATGTCAACAATAGCAATTTGGATGTCTTCCTTGTTAACCGAGTGGATGACCAGGAGCTTCTCACCGTCGGAGATGCAATTGGGATAGTGGTAGCCGTCTTCTTTGTGTCGCCCGTTGATGCGACGGGTAGTGTTGCCCTCTACAATCGTATACTGACGATCAAAGCAACAGCCGTCATCGCTTAGAGCGATGAGCAGATGTCTGCGATCCAGCATAATGTCGTAATTGTTGCCCACAATATAGTAGCGCCCATCATTAAGCCGCCCAGCGAAGGCACGCGAGTAGGTGTTGGGAAAGTCGGTCCGTAGCAAATCGCTCCAAGTCTCACCGCCATCGTCACTCCACGTCAAGGCCAAGCGACACGAAATGGAGATGTCTCGCTGGTACATCCAGATACGCCCGTCATCAGTTTGGTACCAGGTGCCCTGTTCAGGCAGTACTCCCTCAGGCGAGGGCGGAATGTTAACTACTCGCGGACGCGCGTCTGGTTGCGTGGCGTCATCCCAGATCAAAACCTTGGCGTGGTGATCTACGAGGTCGAAGCCACAGCACATCAACTTACCTGCTTGGGTCATACGGGGGCCTTCAAATAGGTAGACGTTGTCACAGATGTTCTCATGATGTGTCCAGTGCTGTAAATCGCTGGTTTCATATACATCCAGGTGAATGTGCTGCTCCTTGAGGACGTTCATACCGGGGGGCGCCACGTCTCTGCCAAAGTCTTTGGCGACTCCGACATAACAGTACAGATGCCCATCTGAGGCATACAGACCCGCGTTATTGCGCACCAGTCCAGAGTCGACCGGCGTGGCAGCGACCACCGACGGCTCTGACCAGTTAAGCCCGTCAGTGGACCAGGCACAGTGGACTTCCTGGCCCACATAGTCTTCATGACGAAACCCGTTGGACCAGGACGCCACGTATTTATCGCCGAACTTCGTGATGGTTTGATGGTGACTGTAGGCCCAAGTGTCCGCGTTACCGCGATAGATAGTGGCCAGTTCGGTGGGTACCGCAGGGAACTCACCCCAACCTTCTGGAATCACCGGATGCCAGTCAGTTAGTACAGGATACCCGGAGTTAATAGCCGACAGCCGCATACGGTAGTCTTGCAACTGTCTCGCTAACCCCGGGGCCACGACATTAACGATGTGATAGGTCTGAATAGAAACATTGTCACCCGTATTCATACATTTCTTCTCCTGCTGCCTCGTTATTGCGAGCCGGACCACGATACCGCCAGCGTGGCCAGTATACCCGTGAGAGTTAATATGTCGTCAATCTTTACCCATTCATCCGGGGCATGGAGGTTGTCACCTTCCGGACCCAGCAAAACAGCCGGCATATTCCCAACATCGCCGTGAATAGCCAGATCACAGGAGTACGGTGCGCCGCCAACGCTGGGGCTTTGGCCCGCGTATCGGCCGAATGCATCAACAACCGCTTGGACTGCAGAACTGTCCACAGGCGTTTCCCATGGCCTGACATAATGGAAGTCGGGTTTGATTTCCAACTTCAATCCCTGCAGGATTGGATCAGACGTAGTGTGCTCATCCCAGAATGCCTGGAAACGGCGATAGAATTCCTTCTCGGTCATCCCGGGATATCCCCAGACGATCCAGCCGATGTTGGTTATTAGTGGCGTGCCCATCTGGGTAAACTCGCCCGGCTTGGTAGAGTTAATGCGCCATAACACCACATTTAGCTCCTTTCCCGGCGCGGTGAACATCGGATGATGGTTTTCGGCACGCCATTGCTCCAACCATTCATCAAACAGCAAGATTGCCCGCGCTGCTCCCCTAATCGGACTGGGGGGCACGGCGCCTGTATAAGGCATCCCGGCAGTTCCAGTAATGATCATATCACCGAGAAATGCACCCAAGCAGGCTGGGCAAATCTCCATTTTGGTAGGTTCGAGCACTACTGCCAGGTCAGCATTATGCCCGCGCAGCCGACCTGCCAGCGTGCCGTTGCCACTAGCAAATTCTTCATCCACCACACTCTCAAACAGTAAATCCCCCGCTGGCTCGAAGCCCAGGTCCTGCAGTACCCGCAACGCCCAAAACCCAGCGGCCAGCCCACCTTTCATATCAGCCGAACCACGACCATAAAGCCGACCGTCTTTGATAATCGGCTCATAGGGTCGGCAGACCTGCCAATCATCAGGCTCGAAAGGCGCGACATCTATATGGCCACTGAAAAGGGCCGACTTACCCTTGCCCCGTCCTGGCCAGCGTGCCACCACATTACAGCGGTCATTATCATAGTTGCGACCGGCCAGCCACGAGGGATGCTCTTGAATGCCCGGAATTTCCTCAGGACTGAAAACGTCAACTTCCCAGCCCTGCTGGCGGCACTCCTCGGCTACAAATTCCTGCGCTGGCCCTTCCATCTGGATAGCGGTTCTCGCTTGGGAAACGAATAAGCGTTTGGACCCATTCAATGATTTCTTCCGCTCGGGCCTCCACCGCCTCACGGATGGCCTCAACACCGATACTGCTCATAGTACGATCACTTCCCGCCTGTAGCTATTCAATTCTCTTACGCCACTATCGGTCACCAGAACTCCATCTTCGTAGCGCAGCCCGTAGGTGCCATCAGACAGCCAGATATCAACATTAAACAACATATTCGGCTGAATGACGAAATCGGCGTTTCGCGCCAGCCACAGTCCTTCAACCTCAGTACTGCCGGTACCATGGGCCGGGCCGTACAGGGTGAACTCTTCAAAGCCGTAGCGAGCCAGGATGTCATAATAGCCTTGGAATACATCGGCGGCCAAAACCCCTGGGCCAATGGTGCCAAGCGCATAGTTCATCGCCTCCAGGGCCACCTCCATAAGCTTACGCGCCGCC
>JALGTJ010000187.1 GCA_029821415.1 Candidatus Zipacnadia bacterium | reverse complement strand
TCCCAAGAAGAGTAACAGCCAGGCGTAGTAGCGCCCCTTGTTTTCTCCAGCGGGATGCTCAACGTTGTTGGGACTGAGATATTCCGAGGAATAGACCACCACTAAAAAGCCGATAACCGCCGCCATAAACAGCATCAATGCGCCCAGGGCATCTATGGACAACTCGAAAACCAGTGGCGCCGGGCCTATCTCGCCGCCCAACATCGCCAACTTGCCCAGCGGCAGTCCGGATTGCCAAAAACATCGCCGATGACACCTATCGCCAGTATCAGTGTAATGATCGCAAAGATAGCCGCCACAATGTCACTGACGCGTTTTTTGAGAAAGATGCAGAACAGTGCCCCGATCAGAGGAGCAGCTACTAAGGGCACCAATAGCTCGCGGGCCGATATTTCTGCTAATGTACTCATTATCTATTCTCTGCAGTCCGCCTTAGTTAGTAGGCCTTAATTGAAGTTGGGTACAACTACTGTTGCCGGACAGAGCCGACGTGATTGCCGCTACTCACCCTTCATCTGCTGCATTTCGGCATAAGTGAAAACCGGTCCATCAATACATACATACTTATCACCGATAGTACAGTGGCCACATTTGGTGGCCACATTTGCCGACACCACACTTCATATGTCGCTCCAGCGAAAAATACATATTCTCATCGGCAATACCCTTCTGGCGACACTCAGCAACAACGAAAGGATACATAACCGCCGGCCCCACAATAATAGCCGTCGTCTGCGGTCCGTCTATCTCCAGCGGCCCGAACAAGGTAGTGATGAGACCCACATGCCCCTCCCAACTGTCGTCGTCACCCTTCATATCAACAGTCTGCTTGCAGACTATGTCGGGCGACTGCTCCCATTTGGCGAGGTCGTCCTTGTAGACCCGGTCACTGGGCGTGCGTGCTCCGTATAGGAGCGTCACATTACGGTAATCACTGCGATGGTCGAGTAGATATAGCAGCGAGGCCTGCACTGCCGGCAGACCAATACCGCCAGCTACCACCAGAATATCTCGGCCCACAAAGTCCTGAAGCGGGAAACCATTGCCCCTCGGTCCCCGTATTCCCACGTAGTCCCCTTTCGTCAACTCGTGAAGAGCTGAGGTGACCTCCCCTCCGGGATAGCGGCGCACGGTTACCTTAATGGCGTCAGTCCGCGCCGGCGACGAGGCGATGCAGAAGGGCGCCTCGCCCTTCCCCAGTACCGAGAGCATACAGAATTGGCCCGCCTGGAAGTTGAAGGGTTCCCCGTCGGTGAACCTAAGCGTAAAAGTCTTCTCAGTCGGCGTCTCGGGCCGAATGTCCTCAATTACTGCCGGTCGGGGAATATGATCAACTTGCTCCATTTTTTCTCCCTTATGGCTCTCTTAGCTTGCTGCCTCGGTTTCGGATTGGCGTACCCGTGCGCAAACCGTAGGCATATCTATCTGACCCAGACAAGTAATAACACAGCGTCCGCAGCCTACACAGCCATAGCGCCCGTATTGCTCGTGGTAGTCGTAGCTAAGCTTATGGTAAGCATACCAGCGCGCACGTGAGGCGGCAGTCGGCCGGGGAATATGACCGGTAGCTTCCCGGACAAATCCAGCCAGGCGACACGAGTCAGTCCGCCTAATGCGGACCCCGCTGGTATCATCATATTCTACATCCACAACATCGTAGCAAGTGCAAATCGGACACAGGTACGAGCAACCCCCACAGCTATAGCAATCATGCCCAATACTCTCCCAGATTTCCGGACTGACCTTTTCCGCGGTAATGCGGCGAATTGCCGCCGCCAGGTTAGATTTGGTTTCCAACTGCTGCTCCATGACCTCGCGGGTTTGCGCCTCCCGTACCTCCAATAGCTCGTCTGCAGCCGCATCGAGCAGGCCCCGCCACTGCTGGGCAACGTGCCGCCCTTTGTCAGTCGCAACTTCTACCAGATACTGATCGCCCAGCGGAGTTAATTGGATGTCAAAGCCTGATTCGCTGACCGGCCCGCCCCCCTCGCAGCACGAGCAGAAGCAGGTCTCGTTTGCTGGTTTGGCGCAGGCCAGGGCAATCAGAGTGGTTGCCTGACGGCGAGCGGCGTAGAGAGTATCTGCCGGTTCCCGCCCCAGGTAAAAATGGTCACCGTACTCAATGGCAGCAACATCGCAGGGGCGAATACCGAAAATAATGCGCTCGGGCGGAGGCGCTGGTGGCGTAAACTCCGGCTGCCCCTGTGGCCCCAGCCGATACTCAAACATAACTTCCTGACTGGGCAGCAGATACTCAATCGGTGAGACCAATGTATTACCAAAATTGGTTTGGATCTGGTCAGCGCTGTCTACCACCCCGAAGTGGACATCGCCTCGTGCCGCTTGGACGGGTGCAATAACCTGATCCGGAAGCTCGAGCAGCGCCTGGAGCGCCTCTGCCAACCGCTGAGCCGGCAACACAAATCTCTCAACATTATTATTCATAAGACTAGCCCTTCTTCAACTCTACAGAAACGGGAGTCCGAGAGACACTGCTACTTTCCCTATCATACTGGCCGGGCCCCATCAGCCGACGAATAATCTCCAGTTGGTGGGCAGGCAGCACTATGTAGCCGGCGGGTACGCCGGGATGCTCGTAAATCGTCAATTGCCTGCTGCCGCACTCGGTCTGGAAAAGTGCAGCTCGCCCCGGCCGGACCTGTGCCTCCTCTATGTCCGCCGGATTCATTAGGACATAGCCGCCCTGCTGGTCGCGTGCCTCTCGATATAGCGCCGGTATCGCCGGTATGCGCCCGTCTAACACCCACCAGTTCTTGTCGTAGCGGCTGATGAGCGTGTAGCCCTCCTCCGTAGCCTGGCCGACCTGAGGCTGATAATCTAAGTCAACTTCACCAGATGGGAGCAGCGGCGCCGTCGGGCCCAGCATCACCCGCCCTTCGCGGCGCAATGCCGCAAGCTGGATCTGCTCGTATCCACTAATCTGCTGGCTAATCTGCTCCCAGATGGCCTCAGTCTGCGCCGCACCTGCTGTGCTACCCAGCCCCTGGGCAAGCTCTGCGAGTATCGCCGGCAGTGGACGGGCCTCGCCAGGCGGTGAGACAGCGGCCCCCGACCAGCAGACCTCGCCCGACAGTTGGGTATAGCTGCCCTCTTTCTCGCCAAAGCCCGCCATTGGCAGCGCTACATCGGCAAGTTGAGTACAGGGAGTCGAGACACTATCTATCACAATGAATGCATCCAGCTTATCTTTGAGTGCTTGCAGCGCCGCTTCTCCCACCCATCCAGACAGGTCTTCGCCAATAACAATCAATCCATCCAGAGCCTGTTGCTCTGGGGCCAGCATTTCACCGAGGCCCAATCCCTCACTGCCCGGGTCAGACTGGTCAGGAAGCAGGCCCATATGGATGAGTCCCAGTGAATTGGGAGCTCCTGCTACTGCAAAGACATCAGCCTGCTGGTCAGCAGCCTCGTTAATCTGTTTAGCTATCTCGCCCGCTGCCACCGCCAACTCAGGAGTGGGTACGGCTCGCGTTGAGAAGACGATGGCGATACGGTCGGCTGCCGCTATCAGGTCAGCAGCCTCGCGGAGCTGGTCAGCTAATTCGGCGGGGCCCAGTTTGGCAACATTCGGAGAGGGAAGCGACCCAGTTTCATTGGCGAGCTGCCGCGATTGGGCACCAGGCTGGTGCTGGACGTAAAGCTGTCCGTCTTGCCCCAGTCCGTCGTCTACTGCGTCAATAACAATTAGCTTGGAGCCGGCTGTGCGGGCTTTGTGCACCCAGGCACCGGCCTGGTCATTCAGCTCCCGTAGATTCGAATTCAGGCACACCAGCAGATCGTAGTCGGGCAGCGTATTCAGCCCCGGTCGCTGGTAAGTCTGTCCTTGACTGTGCTCCAGGCCCCACAAGGCCGGGCCATCAACTATTCTGCCAAAGTTGTCCAGATGAGCGGTGCCCAGCACCCTGCGGCCAAAATAGCTGAGGGCAAAGCCCTCTTCGTTGGTCAGATGACCTGCTGCCAATATCCCCACTCGGCTGCCTGCTATCCCTTTCAGGAGTTGACTCGCTTGCTGGAGAGCTTCGGTCCGGGAGGTCGGCTTACCCTCTACCTGGGGAGAAGTCAGCCGCTGTGAGTTGACCAACAGGTCTCCTGCCCGCCAGCCCCGCACGCACAACCGCCCTGCGGATACTGGGTCATTGCGGCTGGGAAGCGTTGCTATGAGGCCATCATCAAGAAGCTGCAGATACATCCCACAGCCAACCCCACAAAAGGGGCACACTACTGGCACTAGTTCACTCATTAGTGTTTATCCTCGAACCTTCTGTGACGATCAAAGCGCAGAAAAATCGAGCTGTTTTTTGTTGCTGTGGGGCTTTTTCCCTCCAGGCAAATACCTTTGCTACAGCCAAAATTTTTTGATAATTTGACTGCCCAACAAAAGGGAAAACTACCTGGATAGGAGTAATGTGTGGCTTTACGTTGCTGTCAATTCACCGATCAACACACAATAATTGAGCAAGGTGCAGTACCACCCCTTGCCTAAGTTTATATTATAACAAAACTTCAGATAAATTGCAAGGGGCCACCATCAATCCCTCGCCGAGCCCCACGCCAAGCCCCAAAAACCAGCCCATCTTTCTTTCTGTCTGTCTGTCTGTCATTCGCGGCGAACTCACGAAAGCACACCCCAAAGTTGTCCTCCCTCAGTGCCCTTGGGCCAATACAGCTATGGGCGCAACTGTGCAACGTACGCCGCGATGGGTCAACCACGCTTGCCGCCGTAGCGTATGGCCAATTCCGTGGCCATTGCCTGGATATCCCAGCCGGCTGGCAAAGACTGCATACACCAGACACCAGCATCTACCACGCTAATAGAGCCGTTATCTCTATTCAAGCCAGCAACTAAAGAGGCAGGCTGGTTTTGCCGATACTAGAACTGGGTACAAATAAACTTGATGATGTCCTGATGTCAAGCATAGCTTTACTTTATGCTATTGCGGCACCAAGTCAATGATGCTGTTTAACAGTGAGAAGCGGTGAAGAGTAATGCGTAGGCGTGCTAAGCACAGAGAACGCGGCGTAATCATGGCTTGGGTGCTGGTGGCGTTGATGGCTCTCCTGGGCATGGCTGCTTTGACCGTGGATATCGGGAGGTTGGTCATCGCCGCACAGGTGGCTCAGGATGTAGCCGACGCCGCCGCGCTGGGTGCCGGCCAGGAGTTGCCCAGTGAGGGCACAGCACAGTACGTGGCGTTGAGCCTCGTCACTGCTAACAACGAGTCGTCAGGCGGGTTCACCGCAACTTGCTCGCACTGGGTAGTGCTGCCTGGGGCATACGGGTTACCGTTCACATCCCCATTGATTATATTTTCGCCCAGGTGCTGGGCCTGGAGGGCGCGACAGTCTCGCGCAGTTGCACGGTGGTACGCATGCCCGTCGGCGGCGTGCCCATCTGTCCAATGTGGGTAAGTTATGACACTGACTACCTCTACGGCCAGGAACAGCAATTGCTTATGGCTGACGGGCCGCATTGTGCAAATATCCCTGGTTCTTTTGGCTGGCTGGCGCCACCTTCCGGAGAGAATGACCTCTTCCTGGATCTGTTGCGCGGCTATCAAATACCCTATGAAGACATAGTTGCTAACTACGTAAGCATAGGCGACATC
>JALGTJ010000186.1 GCA_029821415.1 Candidatus Zipacnadia bacterium | reverse complement strand
GCTGTCTCGGCAAGAGATGCCGACCGTGTCATAGATATCAATGGCAATTACCTGGCACCAGGGCTTATTGACCTGCACATTCACGGTCTGCACGGACTTCGCCTGGACGCCGGCCCGGACAGTTTACAGACGATCTGTGAACTGCTCCCGCGCTACGGAGTGACCAGCTTTCTGCCAACGCTCACTCCTTGGGCCAGGGACACAGATACCCGCTCTGTCGCTTCATTAGCACAGGCTTCGTGCCCGGGCAGCCAGATACTGGGGTTTCACCTGGAGAGCCCGTTTCTGAGTTTGTCGGGCGGAATGCCTCCCGAGGCGCTCGGCACTGTAGGCAAAGAGCAGGCACAAGCACTCATTGAGGCGGTCCGGCCTCACACAGCGGTGTTCAGCATATCGCCCGAATTCCCGCATATTCTGGATTTAATCCAGCTTATGACCGCCACCGGCGCGCCTGTCTTTATCACCCATACGGGCGCAAACGTCGAGCAGACTCAAGCGGCAATTGAAGCTGGCGCGCGTCATGCCACCCACTTCTACGACGTATTTGTAGCGCCCGAGGAAACCGAGCCTGGCGTGCGGCCCTGCGGGGTGGTGGAGGCGATACTGGCCGACCCGCGTGTGAGCGTGGACTTCATACTTGACGGAGTGCATGTACATCCAATAGCGGTTAAGATGGCTCTGCAGTGTAAGGGACCTGATAGGGTGTGTCTGATTACGGATGCCAACATTGTAGCCGGTCTCCCACCAGGACGTTACAGCTTTGGCAACCGAGAAGTTGAATCTTCCTACGAAGGCGGCCCGGCGCGTCTGACCGAGCATTCTCATCGCCCCGGTGGCCTGGCCGGCAGTGGCCTGACAATGGACAGAGCAGTGCGCAATGCGATTGCTATGCTTGACATTGAGTTGCCCCAGGCAATCCGCATGGCCAGTGCCAATCCCGCCCAGGTCCTGGGCCTACAGGGTCAGAAGGGCCAGGTAGAAGCAGGTTTTGATGCGGACCTGGTCGTGCTAAACGAGGCACTGGAGGTCCAACAAACCTGGATTGCCGGGGAGTGCGTGTATGAGTCGGCTGCCCGATGACGACAACTTCGACAGACTGCTGCTAATCGCTCAGGTGACAGAAGCCGAACTGACCAATCAAGTCCACATTCTCTGCGACAACATCAGGAGCCTTGCCCTGCTATGAACTCAGCCAGCGCCGCTTCTGACTTTTGGATCTGCAACTGGCGCCGTTCCTCTTTGGAAAGGCCGGCATCTCCCCTCGCTGTGGGCAGCATTCCGAAGTTAACCGGCTCCGGGCAGTAACTGCTCACTTCACTCTGGGTTAATCGGCGGATCAGGGAGCCAAGCATCGTGTCCGGCGGGATTAGCGCAGGCTCCTGGCGGCAGGCCCAACGGGTGGCGTTGACTCCCGCCAGCCAGCCGGTGGCTGCTGCCTCCAAATAGTTGGCGGTGCCTATCAATTGTCCCGCCAGGAAAAGCCCTCCACAGTCCCTAACGCGCCCGCTGCGCGACAGTATAGCCGGAGCAGGAACGTAGACGCTGCGCACTACCCGCCCTGCACGCACTATTTCCAACCCCTCCAGGCCTGGCAATTGGCCCAAGACACGCTGTTGGTCATCAGGATGCAGCCCGGTGCCCATGCCGGCTAGGCGCCACAGATCACCCTGCGCATTTTCCGGCACCAGTCGCACCACCGCCGTCGGTCGCTGGCCACTGTCGGGGTCTATCAGCCGGCCTGGATTCATCGGCCCGCGTTGCAACAAGCGCTGGTCACGCCGAGCTATAATCTCCACCGGCAGATAATGCTCCAGCAACTCTTCGGGATTTACCTCGTCAGGGATGGTTGTTTCAGCCTCCACCAACGCCACACAGAAGGCCGCGAACCCGGCCTCATCCAGCAGGCAGTTGCGTTCGCCGCTATCCCGCTGGGGATCATAGGGAGAACCAACAACAAGCGCACGGTCATCTATATTATGAAGTCTCACAACGGGCGCGGAGCTTTGATAGAAAAAACGATAGGGCTGACCAATAGCGCGATACAGTGCCCGAGCCAGCGGTTGGGAGGTTAGTGGTCCGGATGCCACCACGACTGCTTCGCTGGAGGGCAGCTCAGTGATCTGCTGTCGTCGAATTTCAATGCGGGGATGCTCGGTGAGGGCGTTGGTGAGCGTGGCAGCCATCTGCTGACGGTCTACCAGTAGCTCATAGCTCTCGGGCAAGGCACACTTATCAGCCGTCTCCAGCACCAGTGAATGCAACTGGCGCAGCTCGCGCTTGAGTAAACCCTGGGCCTTGTTGGATAGCCATACACCGAACGAGTTGTCGCCCACTATCTCTGCAAGTAAGCCGGTGGTGTGAGCACCGGTAGTCACTGCCGGACGCATCTCATAGAGAATGACGTCTGCACCACAGCAAGCTGCCTGCCAGGCTGCCTCGCTGCCCGCGATCCCCCCGCCAATCACTACAACTGTGGTTTGCGAGTGGTTGTCCATTTTTACGAAATGAGGATAGTTGTCCACATGGTCCTGTGCCGCTAAGTGCGGCAACGCTACCCGTACCAGTCGCGGCAGCAGACTATGGCCGCCACACCGGGTGCGTTTGTTGGTAGACCTTCAGGTCAACCCAGTCAGTAGACAAAGCTCTCAGGCTAACCGGCGGGGGAGGAGCGGGCCGCTGGAGAGCACTTGCCTGCTGCCAGCGGCTGACACCGGTCATCACAAAAACCAGGTGCCAGAGCAAAGCAACCGCAATGATGATAGCCACCAACACAATGGCCTGTTGCAATTTCCGGCTGACTGCTGGCGAGATGCGCTGGTCCATAGCAGCGATAAGGTACCCTACATCCGCCTGATTGTCAATATTGCTTAGCATATTCGCTATTCAGATAAGGAAAATCGGCACTATTCGGGTTGACGCTGACGCAGTTATTGGGTATACTAAAAGTGTGGACGGGGCGTGGCGCAGTTTGGCTAGCGCGTCGGCTTTGGGAGCCGAAGGTCGCCGGTTCAAGTCCGGCCGCCCCGACCAGAACAGGTCGCGGGGCGGGAGTAGCTCAGTCGGTAGAGCGTCAGCCTTCCAAGCTGAATGTCGCGAGTTCGAGTCTCGTCTCCCGCTCCAGAGCGCAATATGCGCCCGTAGCTCAGCGGATAGAGCAGCGGCCTTCTAAGCCGCC
>JALGTJ010000185.1 GCA_029821415.1 Candidatus Zipacnadia bacterium | reverse complement strand
TCAATGGGCCTATCGCTCCGCCGACGGCACCAACCGAGGTAACCAGGCCATAGGCCCTGCCGTAACTGTTGCGCGGAGTAATCTTGCCGACAAGGGCATTCACCGCAGGCCCGGTGCCCCCTGCTACTAAGCCAAACAATGCTCTTATGCCCAACAGTTGGCCGACACTCTGAGCTATTGCTTGTGGAATACAGAAGATCCCGGAAAACAACGTGCACCCGACCAACACCTTCTTATACCCAATGCGGTCACTAATCCGTCCAATAACCCCCGCACTAACCGCAGCCATCAGACCACTGATTGCTATCACCAGCCCGGTAGTTGAGGCAACCATGGCCTTAACTGCCACCAATGACTCAACAAAGAGCGGGAATATCGGAGCAACAATGGTCCCACCTAAGTTAATGAAGAAAACGACCGCCAACATCGTAGGGAAACCCCGGTGGTTAGCCACCTCTCCCAAACTGCCGTTGGCCTTGACCATCTCGACGCTGGGGCGCGAGAATCTTTCCCGAGCACCTACTAA
Source organism: Candidatus Zipacnadia bacterium (assembly GCA_029821415.1). Lineage (GTDB taxonomy): Bacteria > Armatimonadota > Zipacnadia > Zipacnadales > Zipacnadaceae > JALGTD01. The sequence goes on along the minus strand of JALGTJ010000185.1, from coordinate 4,152 downwards.
CACCAGCCACCCCCCCAGAAACAGTAGCCCGCCAGCAATGTAGAAGGGAATCCGGTAGCCATAGTGGTCAGCCGTTATTCCGCCAAGCCATGGCCCGACCGTATTGCCAGCAAAGACAGCAGTCTGCATCAGCCCCAGACTATAACCCAATCTGGATAGAGGCGTCACGCTGGAAACCAGTGCTATAGAGGCGGCTACGGTGCCCGTTATTGCTCCTTGCACCAACCGCAGCGCCAGGAGCTGGTAGACATTCTTGGCTGTACCCATTAAGGCCAGCAATACCGCCCCCCCGAACATCGCCCGTTCCACCATAAGCTTGCGACCATAACGGTCAGCGACTATTCCCCAGATTGGGCTAAAGACCGCGAACATCAGCCCGGGAGCCGTCACCAGAATTCCCGCCCAAATAGGCACCAGCCGCTCATCAGTTACCCCCAACTCCCTGATATAGAAGGGAATAAAGGGCATAACAAAGGAAAAGCCCACTATACATATAAGTTCGGCAATCCACATCACGTACAGCGTCCGACGCCAGCCGGGTTGGCCGTCGCGCTCGGCCTGTAAGGTACTCTCTTGAGGTTTGGGATGCTCTTCCAAACTCATATGCTCCTTAACTCACTTCCGGTATAGAACCTTCCCTGCAAGTAGAAATACGCTGTCAAAACTGTTCTAAGTCGCCGCTGTAGAAGAGGCGAATGTCGTCAATGCCGTGCCGCAGCATAGCCAGGCGCTCGACTCCCACCCCAAAGGCAAAGCCGGTATACTTTTCGGTATCGTAGCCGACTCTTGCCAGAACGTTAGGGTCAACCATGCCGCTGCCACCAATCTCCATCCAGCCAGTGTACCCGCAAGCCCGACAGCCTACGCCGCCGCATATTATGCAAGTCAGTGCAACTTCGGCACTTGGCTCCGTGAACGGGAAGAAATCGGGCCGAAAGCGCATATGGCAAGATGGCCCGAACATCTCCCGAGCAAAGACCTCCAGCGTACCCTTCAAGTCAGCAAAGGTTACCCCCTCGTCAACCAGCAGACCCTCGAGCTGGTAGAAGGTGTGGCAGTGAGTAGCGTCAACGGTATCGCGCCGGAAGCAACGGCCGGGAGACACGATGCGCACGGGTGGCTGCTGCTGTTCCATCACTCGTATCTGCACCGGCGAGGTCTGCGAACGCAGCAGCACATCATCGCTGATATAGAAGGTCATCTGCTCGTCCATAGCCGGATGAAACTCGGGGTAGTTCAAGGCTTCAAAGCTATAGTAGTAGTTCTCAATCTCCGGGCCCTCCGCCACAGTAAAACCTAGTCCCAGGAAGATTTCAACCATCTCGTCCAGCGTTGCCAGCAGCGGGTGGCGTCGGCCCACGCGTGGGGCACGCCCCGGCAGCGTCACATCAATCCGCTCGCCAGGCTCCTGCGCTGCTGCCCGCTGGGCAAGCTCCTGCTGGCACTGCTGGTAGACCTGCTCCATCTCGTGCAGGGCGCGATTGGCCAGGCTACCGACAATCGGACGCTGCTCTTCGGGGAGGCTGGCGATACTTTTCATAGCCTCACGCATACGTCCATGGCGCCCCAGATACTCGACACGGGCCTGTTCAAGCTGCTCGTCGTTCTGCGCCTTCCGAAAGGCAGCCACAGCCTCGTCACGCAGTTGCTTGAGCTTTTCTTCCATGAGGATCACCTTTGCCAACTACATACAATAAACCCTCTGTCATCGTCTTGGGACGAAACCAGAGGGTTTTCGCTAAACCACCCAAGTGGAGCTGACTGCGATAACGGCGCAGTAATCCGGCCTAGCCTAATAGAGACAACCATTGCGACTCACCTAGCCAATGAGTCAGTTGCCGTTCAGCCGGCGGTTCGAGGGCGAATTTCGGCAGCGCGGTCACTGGAGATGCTTCCAGCCAGGACATCTCCTCTCTGCAGTTCCATACGCAGCTTACTTCTCCCTGTCACTACCTTTGTGTAGTCTATAATAATTGTCTGCATTAATTATAACGAGACCAAAACCATTTATCAAGGCCAGCGGCCGCCCCAGAGCTTGGCACCAGAAGGACTTGCTATACGCACGGCGAAGTTATTATATTTAGGTACTAAGGAGGATACGAATAGTGACCAGCACACCCAACGAGCAAGAGACTCGCCGGCGACGCATAACCAGTGATACGCCGCGACTGGTTGGCTTGATGGTGTTTTTGGGCGGAATAGCTATGATCGTGATGGTCTTCGTGTGGGCTTATGCGCTTTACAGTAGCGTTGGCGATGAGCTGAACCAGGTAGCCATTAGCCAGGCCCCACCAGTGACCAATCCCGCAGCTAGCGATAGTGACCAGCCCCCGAATGTACCTGCAGAAAAGGTTACGGTTGCTGCCCCCAAATCAGGACCAAGTCTTGCTCACGTAGCCTTGCTCTTCGGTTTCAAGTTGGTATTCCTGGCTCTAATGGGCTGGGCCGGCGGCCTGGTGGCAACCAAGGGCATGGCCATGACCAGGTGAAGCTCTTAAGAGCTATTTGCCACTCTGGTGGTGGTCGTCAGGTTCTGCCGCCAATCTCAAGCAATACGTCCGTCACCCTCTGAGCAATGCGGCCCCAGGTGTATTTCTCCAATACCTGCTGCCTTCCCCGCTGCGCCAACAGCTCCCGCTCGACGGGATTGTTCAGCAGCCGTTCTATGTTTTCTGCAAGTGCCTTGACATCTCCCTCTGGGAAGATTAACCCACCCCCGGTGTCATTGATCAAGTGAGGGATATGGCCCGAATCCGAACCGATGACCGGTACCCCACAGGCCAGCGCCTCAATGATGACACGACCAAACTGCTCCTTCCAGCGCGGCGTAGTTCGGGAGGGGAGTACCAGCACGTCCAGGGCATTGAGGTATGCCGGCATCTGCCGGTGAGGAACATGTTGAATAACTCTTACTGGAGGTATGTCCTCGGCGTGCTTCGCCGCCCTGACGATATCGCCTCGCAGCGGCCCACCACCAATTAATACCAAACTGAACTCGGATGCCCCGTGCTGAGCAGCCAGTCGTGCTGCCTCCAGCAAATCCCAAACACCTTTGGCAGCATCAAGCCGACCGGCATAGCCAACCGTTGCACCGCTTTCAGGAAATTCACGGGGCCGCGCCACACCCGAACGAGGGGCAAAGACAGTGGGATCCACACCGTGGGGCAACACTGTCACTGGCCCTTGGTAACCGCGCGCCCGCATCACTTCAGCACATGATTCACTGACTACAAAGACGTGATTCGACTTAGCAAGGACTCTCTTGCATATCGACTCAAAGGGCAACGCCAGCCTACGTTGGATATTCTCTTTGCTGAAAATGACGAGTTTGCAGTCCAGACCACTGGCCAGCCGGGCCGCTTGGGCAGCCACCGAACTGAACGGCTCTTCATCAACGAACAGAATGTCCGGGCGGAACTCATCCAGTTTTTGAGCTAACTGGCTGGTGTACCAATGCAGATGTATCTGGCCAGGTAGCCACACAGGAAGAGGCTCAGCGCAGTCACCAATCTCCGGCAATAATTCGAACTCCACTTCGCCACTTACCGCTGCCCACCAACGCTGGGGGCTGAACAGACGCAGGTCAATATCAGCACAATCAAGCAGCTCCGCGTAGGGCCTTTGGTTCAAATCAACTACACATGAGTGACTAATGACAGCTACGCGCAGCGGATCAGGAGCCTCAGAGAGAGTCAGTGGGCCCGCGTCAGCAGGCTTCTCCGATACCAGTTGTTTACTCTTACGCTCGGGCAGATGAGCAATAAAGTGAGCAATAAAGAACTCTTCAATCTGGTTGGCTTGCCTATCCCAAGAAAGTAGCTGCGCCTTGTGATGAGCAGCAATGCCCATTCGCTGCGACAACACCGGATCAGCGGCCAGCCTGTCCAGCCGATCGGCGATCTGTGCAGGATCATGTTCTACACGGAAGCCGCTGACGCCATCTTCAACAAGCTCATCTGCCGCACCAATGTCCGTGGTAATGAGTGGGACTCCGCAGGCGGCCGCCTCCGCTGCTACCAGGCCAAAGGCCTCACCACGGGCGGGCATCACCAGACAGTCGGCGGCGGCATAGTATTCAACAATCCTGTCGGTCACACCCGCGAAGAGGACCCGGTCGGCTACTCCTCTTTCCTGGGCCAACTGGGCAAAGAA
>JALGTJ010000184.1 GCA_029821415.1 Candidatus Zipacnadia bacterium | reverse complement strand
CTTCTCCAACTACGACGGTTCGTCAGCCAACTTCGTTGACGTCTGTGCCCCGGGCGTAGATGACTACTCGACATTGTACCAAAATGACAGCTTCACACAGTTTCTTGAGTATTTCGGGACCGCCTCGGGCACCTCGGCCGCAGCGCCACTGGCCGCCGGATTGGCAGGTCTGTTGCTGGCTGACCAGCCGGGACGGACCCCGGCTGAGCTTATTCAAAAGATCAGACAAGGCACTGAGAATATTGATGGGCTGAACCCGCTTTATGCCGGCAAGCTGGGTACCGGCCGCATCAATATGTTCATGGCCCTAAGCGATGTCACACCGCCCGAGATTACCATTATCAATCCCGTGAACAACTCCACGACGTTTCTTACCGATGTACCCATTGTCGCCAGCATCAGTGATTCGGAAAGCGGCGTGGATGAAACTACTGTGGAGTTAGAAATTGACGGGGCGCCGATTGTTGGCTTTGACTATGATTCAGGAGAACTGACCTATGATGCTACGCTGGCGGCTGGCTTACACCAGGTAGTCATTCGGGCTGACGATAATGCTGGCAACAGTGGCGAGGCCGTCTCCAATTTTCGTATCTTAGAGAAAAGCCTGGATGCCGGGCTACATCTGTTTTCGCTTCCTTATACTTACAACCCTGGCCAGTTCCCAACTCCTGATAGCCTGTTTGGTCTGAGCTCCGGGACCGTCGCGCTGCATCGGTGGTGGCCGGAGGACAGTAACTCCAACAAGTACCGCACCTATCCAGACAACTATGGAACATTCAATCCGCCTGATGCGATGGGTGGTGATCCCGTCGTGGAATCGCCGCCTGCGGGGCTGGGCTATTTCGTCCGCCTGCCGCAAGCGGCGACCATCCAGGAACCAGGAATTATCTTGGATAATACTGCGGCGAGTTACGAAATCAAATTGACCCGTGGGTTGGTGCCACCCCGTGGCTGGAATATGATCGGCTGCCCCTATAGCAGAGCTGTGGACTGGGGGAGTGTCCAGTTTATCACAAATGGAAAGACTCAGAGCATTACCGAAGCAATAGAGGATGGCGTCACCAATGGGATACTGTGGGAGTTTGTGAGCACTGGTGACGGAGGCTACTATGACTTCCCCGATATTCCTTTGAGCGCGACTCTGCAGCCTTTCAAGGGATACTGGATACATGTGTGGGAGGATACCACGTTGCGGCTGTACGCGCCCTCGATAGGTGGAGCCAGCGTCACGCCGGCAAGTAGCGTGGGTAACCTGGAAGCTGCGGGAGGCTGGCAGCTACAGATCATTGCCCGGGCCGGCGGCGACGTAGATCCGTGCAATTATATAGGTGCAGCCAGTATTGCAACCAGCGGGTACGACCCAGGTCTGGATGTCACCGAGCCGCCCTCCACTGGCAGCGTGGTGCAGTGTTATCAGCCCAGGAGCGATTGGGGCCGCTATTCAGGTAACTACGCCCGTGATATCCGGTCAACTGCGGCGGGGTCACAGACCTGGGATGTTGAGGTGTCGTGCCAACTTGGCGGCGTACCAGTCAGGGTGATGTGGCCGGAGCTGAACTCGGCAGTTCCAGGTGAAGTCAAGCTTATGCTTGAAGATATGGATACCGGGCAGCAAGTCTACATGCGCACCACCACTGGTTACAGCTTTACCAGTCCTGAAGACGGAGGCGTCCGCCATCTACGCATTATAGCCTACGATGACAGTGTGACGTCGCTGACATTGACGGGGGTAAGCGCTCAAGCGATGCCGTCATCCAGCGGCGCGGTTATTACCTACAGCTTATCCAAGCCGGCGAAGGTAACTACCGAAATCTGCAATATCTCTGGTGTGATTATCAGGGGCCTGGGCGAGCGCAGCAGCAGTGGAAGCCGCACGGAGATGGTCCTGTGGGACGGGCGCAGTGATTCCGGCACTAAGGTGCCAGCAGGCCGCTATCTGGTGCGGATTACTGCTTGTGCCGCAGACGGTCAAACTGTCCAGGCAGTGCGTCCCTTTGTTATACTACCTTGAGTGCTCTTCCGGTTCTGAAAGGAGCTGAGGGCTCAGTGTTCATAACGAGTGGCACTAATTTACAACCCCGGCGACTGCTGGCGGCTCTCACAATTGCCTTGGGCGTGAGTCTGCTGTTGACTATTGGTGGGAGCGCCTGGAGCCAGTTTGAGGGTGCACCCGAGACAGGAATACTTAAACTGAATCATCCCGGTGGCCTGATGCAGGTGTGGGTGGAGGCTCCCGAATTACTATCGTGGGACGATGACGGTGCAGTATACTGGCAGCGGCCGGCCAGCCATTTCCAACTGTTGACTGGTCCTCTGGCGCCACGGGGTGGGGATCCCACTAAAGTCGACGATGAGAACCAGCCGCTACTGAGCTATTCGTCCTCCACAATCAAGGGACTAGACCACTTCTCTTCGGGTATCCAGTTTTCCATTGACCAAACCAACCCCGACATTGAAGGACAGTATGTAGACCTCAGCGACCTGATGGCTGCTGCCGATACGGCAGATTCGCCAGCCGCCGTTCAAGACTTCTGGCCTATTCCGCTGAGCATAGGAGCGCGGGATATATCGGGTATCGCTCAGCTGCCGGTTAATAGCCCAGAGGAAGTTTCAACAGAACAGGAGGACGAAGAGGAAGAGGGGCCACAGGCCTATATCGAGGTAGCTCACCGCTATATGCTCATCCATGACGGGTTGATGCTGGAGCTGACAGTAACCAATACCGATACCGAGGCCCATACGGTGGGGGTGCGGGTTTTCTACGATATCTACCAGCCCTATGACGAGATTACTGGCCAGATTTATGGCATGCCCGCATATCTGCCCGATGGCACGGTGATAAATAGCGAGAGAGTTCTTCCTGACGCCCAACATGGGATGCCGGATTGGTGGGTCTCCTACATTAATGCCGATGACAGTCCCACCTCGGTCAAAGGTGTATTAGACGCGCAGGCTATTACCAGCAGCAGTGGTGGGCTGCCGGATCGCATTGAGTTTGGCACCAGTACGCGGTTACAATCCTCCTGGTTCAACTTTGTGCATACTCAGTTCGTTTCGTCAGTTACATAGCCTACGGTGCATCTGCCGCCAACTATGACCCGACTATCGCCGTAGGCGGTTATGCGCCGCGTCAACTCGTCAAGCAAACCGGCGATGACCCGGCGACGGCCGTGGTGGAAGGTCCCGACCATATCTATCTGTCTGATCCCGAGGGCCGTTCGCCCTTCCCCGTTGAGCTTTGGGTTGATAATTTTGGGGTCGGGCCCAAGTATAGCACGGGAGCCACTATTGACCTGCCCGACGGTCTAGTGAGACCGGGCACTGCGATAATAAAACTCGCCGGTCCGGAGGGAAAGTTGGTTCGCTGCAAGGTCTTTATTCCTGCGATGCCGATTTTGCCTCCGCGTGAGTCCCTTACTGGGTTGGAGATGCTCTCAATCCCTTACGAGTTCACTAATACTGACGCGGAGCATGTGCTAGCCAGCTTGGGCGACCTGACGCTCGGTGGCGCCAACGATCCTGCTCTTATCAGATGGGATTCAGCGGCGGGGCGATATCGGACATTCCCCTGTGATTTCCTTACCCACATCGTTCCGGGCGAGGGTTACTGGGTTTACAATCCGAACGCTGACACAATTGTCTTGCCCGATGATGCTCAGGAGGTCTCCACCGACGACGCCTACGTGGTTCCCCTGCCTCGGGGCTGGAGCCAAATTGGCTGTCCCTTTGTTCTGCCGGTGCGGTTCCAGAATATCCAGGTACTGCGCAATGACCAACTGTGGTCTATGGAACAGGCTATTGAACGCGACTACATCCAGCCGGCTGTCTTCAGCTATAACCCCGCCACTGGCGAGTACGAGTGGGAGCAAGACCTCAGTGCGGTTCGACTTAACCCGTTTGAAGGCTACTGGGTATTGGCTCGCGATGAAATACAACTCGTCATTCCGCCTCCGTCCGAGCTGGCGACCGCTGCAACGCCGGCGAGCGAGTCCAGCGCGGAAGATTCCGTGGGTTGGCAGATTCAGTTGGCGGTTGCGGGAGCTGGCCGGGTTTGTGCAGGCCGGGCCTTTGGTATGGATGAAGTGGCTGAAGAGGGCCTGGATCGGAAAGATGTGCCCAGTCCTCCTGCCGCGGCCGGCGCGGGTGCAGTGCTGCAAGCCGAATTTGTTAGCCCCAGCCATCAGACGCCGCCCTGTCTGGTTGATATGCGCCCCTATGGGCAGACGGAGCAGACCTGGTATCTGGCAATTACCACCGATGCTTCGGATCAGCTCATAAGGGTGTCATGGCCGTCACTGCAAGCACTGCCAGCGGATATGATCGCTATTTTGGAGGACACGACCAGCGGCCAGAAGCTCTGGATGCGAACCAACTCCGCATACACGTACAACAGCGGGGAAGGCGGGCTGCGTCTGCTAAAGATCACTGTGCGGCCGGCGGGTAGCGTCACGCCGGTGGTCAGCCAGGTGACCGCGACGGCCGCCCCTGGCAGTAGCTGGGCGATATCGTATAACTTGAGTTCGGCGGCTACGGTGGATGTGCGGATTCGCAATATTTCGGGCGTGGTGGTAAAACACCTGGTTAGCAGCGAGCTGAATGAAGCCGGACGCAATGTGGTCTTGTGGAGCGGTCGTTCCGACCGAGGCACGGTGGTGCCCAGTGGGCGGTACCTGATAGAAATACAGGCCCGGTCGCCGGATACCGGGCAGACCGGGAGAATCATCAGCACCTTTGCGGTGATGCGATAAGTCTCGTTGTACTACTCTACTTTGCACCTAAGCTTAGCAGCAGTCGCACCCGAAGTGGGAGGGCCGACCATGACTCTTATCAGATCGCACCGACTTGCCGGACCGATTGCGGTATTACTAATCATTGCAACAATTGTGGCAGTTGTGCCCTGGCCAGTGGCACCAGTGCAGGCTGCTGAGGGAATTACGACGGTACTGTTATTTCCCGCAGTAGATGAAAGCGGCAGTGAGATTGCTAATCTCGCCAAAACGGTGACCAATAGGCTCCTGATCGCTTTGGCTAATGTGGAGGGGCTGGAGGTTACCGAATTCGACCGCTCCTCGCCGTTGGTACGACGTGCTCAAAGCGAGGGACGATTGCTAACGACGCACCTGCAGGCGGGAGTTAGTGACCTTCCCGCTGCGATAGAAGTGGGGCATATACTGGGGATGGACGGCATCCTGCTGGCTACCGTCAAGAGCGTGGACGTACACAACTCGGTGCGCTACCTGACGGTCACTCTAAAGGGTGAATACTTTAAGGTCGAGCCCAACTATGATGCGGCTACCGGCCAGGCCAGCCGAATGCTGCAGCCGGAGAATTCATTTACGGTAGTCGGTGCCAGTCGTCCGCGTGCCAATTATACCGGCAGCGATCGTCCGCTGATTCATGAGGCTCTGAATGACGCCGCAGCAAAATTTGCACAGGTTATGGCTGGAACTCCGGCGGGCGAGTTAACGGGCAAGCCCACCCAGCCTAAGAGAGAGAGCAAATGGAAGTGGCTGGGGCCCTTGCTACTTCTGGGCGTTGCAGCCGTCATCATCGGAAACTCAGGTGGTGCAGACGGTGGACCGGCTGCCGGAGCTGCTCCCCCAATTCCTGATCATCTGACTGTGGAAGAATACGGTATCATTCTCTACTGGGATCCGCCTCCGCCTACTAGCTTGATTCTATCCGGCTATCAGATCCAACGTTCAGTCAACGGATCACCATATATGAACGTTACAGGAGGAAGCTGTGGCACCGCCTGCACACAGTGGACAGACTTTGATGTCGCTGCTGGCAACACCTATCGCTACCGCATTCGCGCAATCTATACGAGTAATGAAGCCAGTGAGTGGCGAGAGTTCAACGCTGTGAACTTCACTGGGGAGTGACCTGAATAGCTGAATAGCGTTGGAAAGAGTCGTTGCTGCTGATGGCGACAATTAGAACTGATATCTTAGGCCACCGGCGTCGCAGTTGGGCGCTGGTGGCAGTGCTAATAGTAGGACTGACGGGGGTAATGCTCGTCTGTCCTGAAACGGTTATGGCTCAAGGGGGCAGACTGGGCAATTATCAGATTACTGCTGTGCCCAATCCTCGTTCGGTGCCGGCTGATGGCAAGACTGCGGCACGCATTCGCATTGAGGTCCGTGATAATAGCGGTCGGCCGGCCCCAGATGGCACTAAGGTTGTGGTGAGCACTGATCTTGGCCATGTGGGTGAGTCGGAGTTTGATAGAACCAGCGCTGTGACAGTGGAAACCACCGCCGGCTTTGCTATGGTTTTTGCCACCAGTGATACGCCGGGCCTGGCCACAATCAGGGCGAGCGTCGGGACCAGTCGCAGCAACAATGTCTACTTGGAGTTCCGCCCCGAGGGTCAAGCCGCTGGCCCTGAGTTGCGCGTGGTGAACAGCGGGGCTGACATCGTGCAACTGGACGTGGCCAATATGGTTCTGCGGGCCCAGCCGGCCACGATAACCCGGGACGAGCAGCAGTTAACTGGCGAGAATCTGTTTTTCCAGTTTAATGCCAAGCGGGGCGCTGTGCAGCAGCTTACTGATGCCGGGTTGCAGCAGGTCGGCTTTGATATCTATAACGTGAAGGCGCGGCCTCTGGACTGGGATCTCCCTAATAATCCGTTCCGTCTTCTACCCGTGGTTGGAGATACGTGGCTGATAGCTGACAGCATTACTTTGTTTGTTGGCGAGAAGATTGTACTGCGCCACGCTGCTGTCTACGTAGGCAGCGACAAGGTTGCGAGCCTACCGCCTTACTTATGCCCGGTTATACCGGCGCTTCCCACTCGCAAATCCTGGGAATAAGCTCCGACGGGGGCCTGGCAGTTGATCTGCCTTTCTTCTACAGTGTCACTGATACCAGGACGGGCGCCGTTGAGATCCGACGGGGTGCGCGCAGTGGCAGCGTCATTGCCCGTGAAGGTTGGGGACTGGGCTTGCGCGAGGAATATCGGAGTCAGAATGCTCAAGGCGAGCTTGTCCTGGCCGGCCTACCTCGCTCGGACTGGGGGATGGAGTGGCGCGATACCCGAGAGGTCCTGGGAGGAATGCTGGGCGACTTCAGTGTGGGATGGCCGGACCATCGTAGCCTGTTTGCGGATGCAAATCTCTTCGCCTATAACTCCTCCTATCGCAGCAACATCCGGGCCTACTATCATTGTCCCGACTATGGTGGGACTGCCTACGGACTGTCTGCTGATTGGCTGACCTCTCTGCGACGGCTGCCGACTGGCAGCGACGATACGTACCGACTGGGGCTTTCTCTGGGAACCCACTACTCCAGCGAGAGCACCGGTGAGCTAATATTCGACAATGAGTTGTATGGCAAGGTGGATTTGGGAGCTTGGCGGCTTGCTTCAGAGACGTGGTTGGCCTTTGATGTTGACAATATATATTCATGGAATACGGCGGGCTACGATGCTAACAGCAGCCAGGCGCGGCTGACTCTGGAAAAAGGATTTGGCCGGAGTGCAACTATGTTCGTTGATTATTTCGTGGAATATGGCACCGGTGATGCATACTACCAGGGATGGCACGAAGGATTGGGACTGGATGTCTGGGTTAGCCTGAGCCGCTGGGACGCCTATCTGCGTAGTGATTGGGATTTGACCGAGGCCTCGACACTTGCTTCCTTGGATCTTAGCTACTATCTGAACGACCGGTGGCG
>JALGTJ010000183.1 GCA_029821415.1 Candidatus Zipacnadia bacterium | reverse complement strand
AGCCGCCGCGATTCCGGCTCGGCAGGCGCCAGGCACCCCGGTGTCGGTGACTTTCACTCACCAGACCTGGGACCAGTTGTCTGCTGAAAAGGCCAGTCGCTATCCAGACCAAGCCATCGTCGGCTGGTATCACACCCATCCGGGGCTGGGTGTGTTTCTTTCCGAGCGCGATCTATTCATCCATCGCAATTTCTTTGCCGACAGCACTCATATAGCTGTGGTGATTGACCCGTCTAAGTTCGCCTGGGGCATATTCTACTGGCAGAACTCAGCCCTGGTAGCTGCACCTGGCTGCTACATATACGGAGAGCCGGCCGGCAATTATGACCGATTGTCTGCACTACTGACCCGTTACCAGAGGGGCCGTACACAATAGACCGCCGTGTGCTAACGGGGCGCGGCAGGCGAACTATAGGGATATCATCCGCGTCTGACTTATCATGAAGGTTTGACCTGCCTTTGAGGAGAAGCTTTGCTCAACGGCGTAAGCACCCAGAACTGAGGAGGAAAGGATATGAAGATGAGGATTGCCAAGTACCTACCGATAATTGTTGCCCTGCTGATTAGTGGCGCAGCATGGGCGCAGGAAGAGGCGGCCCCATCCGCCAACGAGGAAGTGCCAGCCGAGCAGACACAACCGGTGACCAAAGACACCGTGACCATCCAGACTATCACATCATACTTAGATCGAATGAACTACATCTACAAGGTGGAAAAGTCAGTAAAGATCCCCGAGGTTGAACTGCTTATGCGCGGGGATAACGGCAATTACCAACTACGCATATTTGTTGATGACCCGCGTAAGGTCGTCTATATGTGTATAAACCGGTTAATGACTGTTCCTGACGCGCATCCGCGCAAGAATGCTGTGCTCCAAAGGCTGATGGAACTCAACTGGAAGCTGCTAATCGGCAAGTACGAGTGGGATAAAACTGACGGAGAGGTACGCCTCTCCTACACATTCAGCACGGAAAATGGCCTGGGCTACGAGGCTTTCGCCGCATGCTTCCAGCTCCTGGTACTCACCGCCGACCGCGACTACCCGCAGCTTATGGCCCTGATGTGGGCCCCCGAGGTAAAGCCAGCCGAAGAGGCCCCCGCAGGTAAGCCAGAAGAGGGTGCCAAGGAGAAGGTAACCGCCCCCAAAGAAGAGCCTCCTGCCAAAGAGGAGGCATTGCCTAAGGAAGAGTCTCTCTCCAAGCCAGAAGCTCCGTCAAAGGAGCCGGTGCCTTCCAAGGAAGAAGCTCCTCCCAAGGAAGAAGCCCCCTCCAAGGAAGAAGCTCCGGCCCAGGAAACAACTCCCTCTAATGGCCAGACTGAGGCATAATAAGTGAGCCGGCAATTATGACTGAGAAAAGTGGTTCGGGAAAGCTGTGGGGCGGGCGGTTTTCAGACGATTTGGCTGATCTGGGCTTACAGTTCAGCGAATCGACTGCTGCCGACCGCCCGATGATTAACGAAGATATCTGGGGCAGCCAGGCCCACTGCATAATGCTGGCCGCCTGTGGAATTATCAACGAAGCCGACTTGCGCACGATACTGGGTGGGCTGGCCCAGCTCCGCCAGCAGTTCGCCGATGGGCAATTTGAACTGGACCCACAGCTTGAAGATGTACATATGAATATAGAGAGTCGTCTACGGGAGATCATTGACCCGGAGATAGCCGGCCGGCTGCATACAGCCCGCTCGCGCAACGACCAGGTGGTCACCGACGCCCGCATGCACCTGCGCACCCGGCTATTGGAATTGCGCAGCGTCTTGGCTGACCTCCAGCAGACACTGCTGGATTTGGGCGCAGAACACCTTGATACGGTGATGCCCGGCTATACCCATACCCAGCACGCTCAGCCTATTTCCGTGGCCTTCTGGCTCTCAGGTCATGTCTCAGCGCTGCAGCGCGACCAGCAGCGGATAGCCCAGAGCTACGAGCGAGTCAACCGCTGCCCGCTGGGAGCTTGCGCTTTGGCGGGGACTTCATTTCCCATTGACCGACAGATAACGGCGCGCTTGCTGGGATTTGAGGGCGTTATGGAGCACGCTCTGGATGCGGTCGGCTCCCGTGACTTTGTAGCGGAGGTGCTGGCGGATCTGGCCATAATTGCCAGCAACCTCTCCAAGCTGGCTGAGGAGCTGGTGCTATTTTCTACTCACGAATTCGGTATGATTGAGATTGATGACGCCTATACCACCGGCAGCTCGATAATGCCACAGAAAAAGAACCCAGGCATGGCCGAGCTGACTCGGGCCAAGACTGGCCTGGCCTATGGTCGGCTAATGCAGGCACTGACAATGATAAAGGCGCTCCCCTCCGGCTACAACCGTGACCTGCAGGAAGACAAGCCTCCGCTGTGGGAGTCGCTGGATTCGGTGCAGAGCTGCGTGCAAATAATGACCGCAATGGTCAGCACAATGAAGCTGCGGCCCGACCGGATGGCCGAGCTGGTTGCAGGCAACTATGCGGCGGCCACCGAGCTGGCCAACTTCCTGGTCCGCGAGCGCAATCTGCCGTTTCGCGACTGTCACCGTATCGTCGGACACATCGTCCGCACGCTGATTGATGAGCAGCGGCTGCTTACGGATTACTCGCGCGTCCGCGAGCTGCTGGCAGAGACAGGTCAGCAGGTCAGTGAGCAGCAACTGGCCGAAATACTGGATGCCCAAGCCATTTTGCGCCGCCAGGTGAGCCAGGGCAGCACGGGCGTGGAAGCGACTGCCGCCATTATTGAGAAATTGCGCCAGGCGATAGAAGAGAGCCGCCGCGAGATTGCTGCCGCGCATCAAGTGCTCATTCAAGCCCGTGAGCAGACTGACCAGATAATCAAGCATGTCTTAAAAGGCGGAGGGCTGGCGGAGATAGAACTCTAGGCGGTTGCGGCTTTGGTTTTACTTCCTGACGAGGCTCCTGTTATGTATGCACAGGCCACCCAACTAACCAAGCGCGAACAGGTGGCTCCTGGCTATTACCTGCTTGAATTTGACTGCCCGCAGATAGCAACGGCTGCCCAGCCTGGGCAGTTTGTTCATATTCGCGTCACTGGCGATTGGGATCCGCTACTGCGCCGCCCCTTCAGTATAATGGGGACTAATGAGGCCGCGAGCAGCTTCCAGGTGTTGATACGCACTGTCGGACGGGGCACGCAGATGCTGGCCGAAGCTCAGCCGGGCGCCGAATTTGATATAATGGGGCCGCTGGGGCATTGGGGTGGCACCGTTGATCTTTCTGGCTACAGTTTTGCATGAGCCAAACAACTACCGATATGTCCGGGGCCTGTTCGGAGCCCGCACCCAGGACGACCTGTGTTGCTGGTTAGAGTTCTCTCGTGTCTGCGATGAGTTCACTGCCATCACCGAGGATGGCAGCCTCGGCGAGCAGGGACTTGCGGGCCAGCCCTGATGCTGACGGAAGTAGCCAGACAATGCCGGGACGCTGAAATTCCTTGTTACGTTTCTATGGAACAAAGAATGGGCTGTGGAGTAGGCGCGTGCCTGGGCTGCGTCATACCAACCCGTGCTTCTGGTATGCAGCGTTATCAGCGGGTCTGCAAGGACGGCCCGGTTTTTGACGCCGAAGCAGTAGACTGGGAGGCGATCCGCCGTGGCTGCACTCCTGGTTGATCTAAGCGTAGAGTTAGCCGGGCTGGCTCTGGCCAATCCGGTGCTGGTTGCCTCGGGAACTTTCGGCTA
>JALGTJ010000182.1 GCA_029821415.1 Candidatus Zipacnadia bacterium | reverse complement strand
CAAGTTTAAGGCTGTACTCTTTGATTTTGACGGCACTCTTTCACTGATAAGGGCGGGCTGGCAGGACGTTATGATACCAATGCTGACTGATATCCTTGCCCAGTATCGGCGCGACGGTGAGACGCGTGAGGATATCCACTTGCTGGTCAAGGAATTTGTCACTGATACGACTGGCAAGCAGACGATCTATCAAATGATCGGCCTTTGTGAGGAGATTAAGAAACGCGGCGGCCAGCCGAAAGCTCCCTTGGAGTATAAGCATCAATATCTGCAGCTACTGTGGGACAAGATCAAAGAAAGAGTGGCAAGCTTAGAAAACGGAGATACGGATCCCGAGCAGATGCTGGTGCCCGGCTCCCGGCAGCTTCTGGAGGCATTTCAGAGTCGCGGCCTGGTGATGTATGTAGCGAGCGGCACCGACCGCCCCTATGTGCTGCGCGAAGTGCGAGCACTCCAGCTTCAGGACTTCTTCGGCGACCGGCTTTATGGGGCCATTGATAACTACAAGGAGTTCTCCAAGGAATTGCTGATCAATGACATCCTGACGACAAACAACCTCTCCGGCAACCAGTTGCTATGTTTCGGTGACGGATACGTCGAGATTGAAAGTACAAAGCGGGCAGGGGGCACAGCAGTAGGAGTCGCCAGCACTGAGACCAATATAGGCGAGCTTAACCAGTGGAAGCGACAGCGACTCATTGCAGCGGGCGCCGACCTGATAGTTCCTGACTTGCGCGACTACAACAGTCTGATTGCATATCTATGCGGAGATGTCTGATTATGCCTTATCCGATCTTTGATCGTAGCCGTTTGCATCTTCTCCCCCTCAACCAGCGGGAGCACGATGTAGCTGTTGAGGATTTGTACCAACTGGATGATCCGGTTCCGCCGTTTGAAAGCGAGGCGCTGGCGGCTGTTGCCCAGCGAGTGGTTGCAGCACGGCAGCGAGGCGCTCCTGTCATCCTTATGATGGGTGCTCACCCGATCAAGGCTGGTCTTTCCCGATTCGTCATCGATCTGTTGCAGCGAGGGATGATAAGCCATATAGCGGGAAATGGCGCTGTGGCTATTCATGACACTGAACTCGCTATGATCGGGGCCACCAGCGAGAGCGTCAGCCGCTATATCCGTACCGGACAATTCGGGCTATGGCAGGAGAGCGGAGTCATCAACGAGTTTGCCCAGGAGGCCACCGCGGACGGCATTGGGCTGGGTGAAGCAGCCGGCCGGGCCATTAATGAGCGTGACTTCCCCCACAAAGACATTAGCATTTTGGCTTCAGCCTATCAGTTGGGTGTGCCTATGACCATCCACGTAGGCATTGGCTACGATATCGTTCACGAGCATCCCAACTGCGACGGAGCAGCAATCGGAGCATCCTCCTACCGCGACTTTCTGGTGCTGGCCCACAGCGTCTCCCAGCTTGAGGGCGGCGTATTGCTGAATTTGGGCACATCAGTAATGGGCCCGGAGACCTACCTAAAAGCCCTGTCTATGGCCCGTAATGTTGCCGAGCAGGAGGGACGGCAGATTCGACATTTTTCGACTGCTGTTTTCGACCTTATCCCCTTGCCGGATGATTATCACTACCAACCACCCAAAAGTGATCCGTTCTACTATTTCCGGCCATGGAAGACCATTTTGGTCCGGACTGTGGCCGACGGCGGGGAAAGCTTCTATATCAACGCCGACCATCGAGTAACGCTGCCGCATTTGCACCGTCTGATCACTTCTATAATTGAATAATAGCCGGTAGGGAGACCACTGCTATCCGATGATATCCGTGGAGCGACTGCAACAAATCCTGGAGCAATTCAGCAAGCTAAGTGTTATTGTGGTTGGCGACTACTTTCTGGATAAATATCTCGTCATCGACCCCTCCCTTAGCGAGACATCCTTAGAGACGGGCAAACCGACGTTCCCGGTAGTGGAGGTTCGCCACAGCCCTGGTGCAGCCGGAAATGTGTGTACTAATCTGGCTGCTTTGGAGGTTGATCAAATATGGGCGGTAGGGGTGATCGGCGACGATGGAAGTGGCCATGAGCTTCAGCGTGATCTCACCGAGCGCAGAGTCACTGTCTCGCACCTGATCCACAACCCTGATGCATTCACTCCCTCCTACATCAAACCAATGGAGCAGCAGCCCGACGGCACTGAGATGGAGCTGAATCGCCTTGATATTAAGAACCGCCAACCTCTGGCGAAGGCCATTGAAACTCAGATCATTGCGTCACTGGAATCCCTCATCCCGCACGCCGATGCAGTGGTTATTGTGGATCAGGATCAGGAACGTAACTGCGGAGTAATTACCGACCGCGTCAGAGAGAGTTTAGGTGTGCTGGCGGCCTCCCACCCGGAAGTGGTCTTCCTGGCGGACTCGCGTACCCGCATCGGACAATTCCGGAATGTCGCCCTCAAGCCGAATAGATATGAGGCCTTAGTAGCTGTGGAACACCAAACACGGGAGGTAGTGCCACGAGCTGTAGCAGAACGCTGCGGCCAGGAGCTTGCTGCGCGCACAGGCCGACCGGTATTCGTCACGCTGGACGCCGAGGGGATCTCCGTATGCACGGCGGCAAGCTCAACGCACGTGCCAACAGTGCCGCCCAACGGACCAATTGATGTTACTGGGGCCGGTGACACTACGGCGGCTAGCCTTGTCTGCTCTTTGTGTGCAGGAGCTTCTCTGGCGGAGGCAGCACTAATAGGCAATATAGCTGCGTCGGTCGTCCTGCAACAAATCGGCACGACCGGGACGGCTACTGCGGAGCAGATCCTGGCCCAGTTCCAGCGCGGCGGGTGGGGCTGAGGTATCAGTCGGCTTCCGAGCAGTTTGAGTACGAGCAAGGCGACAGCCATGATAATAGTTCCATATATTATATTTGTTTTAGGAGGCAATCGTGAACGGCTACGAGCGCATGATGACAGCTATGCAAGTGCAGGAGCCAGATCGGGTACCCATTTTTGAGGTCCTGGTGCATGAAAATGTCTGGCGTGTGCTCTGCCCTCAAGCAAACAGCAAGACCGACTTTGAAGAGATTATGGACTTTGATGGCGTATGCTGTGGCGGAGAGTTCAAAGCCGTGGAAGAAAGCGGAGACTATTACACCGACGAATGGGGTGTGGTCTACAAGCGCGGCGGTCTGGAGGATGTCAATCATCCGGTTGCGGCGCCGCTCCAGGGGATTGATGACCTGCGCAATTATGTTCTCGGCTTATTTAATGGGGCTTGATAAGATGCTGATGAACTTCCTGATTGATCCGTCGTTCGTGGAGGCGGTTATGGATGTAGTCTTAGAGACCAATATGCAAGTGGTACGCAACGCAATTCGGACCGGCGCTGACATTATTCTCGTAGGCGACGACTACGCCGCCAACGAAGCCCCGCTGATGTCGCCACAAGTTTTTCACGAGTTTATTGCCCCCCGGCTGAAGAAAATGGTGGATATGGTACATCAAGAGGGTGCCTACTTCATCAAGCACTCGGATGGCAATCTCTGGCCTATTTTGGATGACATACTGGATGCCGGAGTGGACGGCCTTAATCCAATTGAGCCGCAGGCCGGAATGGATATTGGGGAGGTTAAGCAGTACTGCGGCGACCGGGTCTGCCTGAGCGGTAACATTGACTGCGGCCAGCTTCTCCCCCATGGCACCACTGAGCAGGTTCGCCAGGCAGTGATTGAGTGCATTAGGAAGGCCGCCCCGGGAGGCGGATTCATTATGCACTCATCCAACAGCATACATTCCTCCGTCAACCCGGAGAACTATCTGGCGATGATCCAGGCCACCCGGGAGTACGGAAAGTATCCCCTGGACTTGCCGTAACTCGAAGTTTGAGCCGAAATATCCGTTTGGCCCGATCCTTATGGGCCGGGCTGCCGCGCAGCTACCTGATCATTCACAGGCACGCTCGTCAGCAGTTCTATCAGGGGCTGGTGGGCCGATACTGCTCAGGTCGGGCGGCTCAAATCCGATTTCAAGGGCAGGGGAATTCGGTTGAAGGCTGAAGTCACCACTGTCCGGATCGGTAAATAGAGGGTCGGCGACAACTGAATGCTGGTCGCAGCCCAGTTTCTGCCACTGCTCGAACGACTTAGAGGGATCGACCTCGGGAAGGTCAATTACCAGCTCTTCCCCCTTGTGCCAGTAAACGTTGTAATCATGCTCGGCGAAGGCTTGGCCGGGCAGTTTGCCGATCCGGATGAGCTTGGCGGCCGGCTGGGTGTAATAGACGATATTCTTGACGAAGCGATTGCCCTGGGCGTCGTCACCAATTGCCGCCCAGTATATCTGACTCTCGCTGCTGTCTACAAGAATGTTATTCGCGATGAGGTTGTCCTTCCCGTCACCGAGCATCATAATGCCACCGAGCGTATTGCCAATCACTAAATTGCCATAGACCTGTGTCCTGATGGGATTCCAGTCAAGGTAGATGCCCCAACTGTAGTAGGGAGTCCAGATTCTGCCGTCGGCAGACTGTCCGGCAGTGGGCTGGTGAGCCTCACCGTAAGCCCCACACCCGACCACATTGCGGACGATATTGTAGCGGATCACATTGCCGTTCTTAAGCTCCTCGTCGTTGTCCACTACATACCAGACTAGTGTATTGATCCCCCCGGTGTCGGCTGTCTCCAGACTTACATCGTGGACGTGATTGTACTCAATGATATTGCGCCCGAAGCCGTGCTGAACCATTATGCCCCGGTGGGGCAGGTCGTGGATGAGATTATGGGAGATCACATTGTCCACGCTATTAATACCAAAGATGTAGACTCCCGAGGCGCGCTTTTCCAAAGCCCCGCAGTGGTGAATGTGATTGCCCGAGATGACATTCCTGACCAATCGGGGCCGCTCGCCAGCGAGCTTAGCGAGGACCTCCTGGTCCCGCCAGTTGACATCACTGGGCAACTCCTGCTCCAGGCCGGCTAAGCAGACGCCTTCGGCACCAGCATGGGCAATTTCATTGTTTAGGATCCGATTGTGCGCGTTGTAGTGCTGGAGTCGGATGCCGTCGCCGCCTACTGCATCAAAGTGGCAGTCTTCAATGGTGCAGTGCTCGGCCCCTTCCAGGTATACGGCATGCCCACCAGCATTGGGATAGTTATGGGGAAGAATCTCGGGCTGGGGAAACAGCGCCTGGCTGTGGGCGAAAGTAAGCCCCTTGATTGTAATGTGTCTTACCGGCTTCCCGGTGGTCCCCCGCAGCTCAATTAGCCGACTGAGGGCGGGAGCTATGACTTGACCGTCTTCTACAGAGTCGGTCGGCGGCCAGAAGTAGACCACTGCGGCTTCCCGGTCCAGGCACCACTCGCCGGGCTGGTCCAGTTCCTCCAGGACATTCTCCACCCGAAAGCGGTTGCCGGCCATGAGGCTCATAAAATCTAGTGTCCCGGTGGCCGCATTGAGCCGGTGAATCACCGGCCGCGCCAGGCTGATAACACACTCGTCATAGTCAATGTCTTCAATCGGCACGATGTCGTTGTTCCAGCACAGCCACGGGAAGATATTGATCTCTGCCTGCCGCGGCTTGGCCCAACGCCGGGGAAAGCTGCCAGGCTGGTAGCGGAAAGCGGTCGGCCCGACCGGTTTCTCAATAAAGGCCCAGCCACCGTATAGCGGATCATCCCGGTCCGGATTGGGGTAGCAGGCTCGCCTCTGGCGCTTGCCGTTGAAGAACAGTTGCCGAAAGAACCACTTGCCTTCTGCCACCTCGGGCAGGCTGGTGCAGACAATCTGCCCTTGGTACGGGCGCCAACCCGTGATCTCTCGGCCGCCGCTGAGTACGGGTTTCTCGCCGGGATAGGCCTGATAGATTATCGGACACTGCTGTGTGCCGGAGTCCTGGGCAGTGAAGAACTCTAACGGGCTTTTTCAGTTCGCCAGTGGCCTTCAGCTCTCGCACAGCATCGCGGGCCTTCACCATCGTGGCAAAGGGGCCGTCAGTGCCGGCCGGGTTAGGCTCCGGCAGACGCCCGGACCATTGGTCACATCCGTTGATGGCTACATAGAAGTCGGCTGCAAGCTGTTCCCGGCTGTTGGGAACTTCCTGATTGCTGGACATCGCTGGCACCTCCTGAAGTTGGGTTTGCTTCCTCGCAACGGCGGCCACACACCGGCGACTGGGTGCTCTGGCTGCGGCAGGCACACCGATATCGGCCACCCGGGAGTACGGAAAGTATCCCCGGGACTTGCCGTAACTCGAAGTTTGAGC
>JALGTJ010000181.1 GCA_029821415.1 Candidatus Zipacnadia bacterium | reverse complement strand
AGCGCTGATGATTACGGGCCGAGATAGAACTAGCGGTGCTATTTCACCGTTGAGTGGCTTTAGAGTTGCCGACTGAATCATCTGCCATAACTTGACAGCGCCGCCCTCAAACAGTGGGATTTCCGGCCCGGAGATTTCAATCGTCAGATCAGTGATTTCGGCAGCCGCCAGTGCCGCCAACAGATGCTCGACAAATAGCACATGGTGCTCTGAATTGCCGACGGCAGTACCGGGGCCTGCCGCAAAGGCAGTCTGGGGGCTGATAGGCCATTGCTTGCCGATGTCGGTGCGGGCAAGCTGCAAGCCGCTTCCCGCAGGGGCGGGATGCAGGGCCAGGATAATCTGCTGGCCCGACTGAACGCCGATGGCAGTACAGTTGACCGATTCGCCCAGAGTCTTTCGTGTTGTCATAGCTGGTATGGTGGAGTAGTTGTGGACGGCGTTACTACGTATAGTGTCGGCAAGGCTGGGAGTGCTGCGTTGAGTATATCCAGAGCGCGGAGCGTGCGTCAAGTCGAGGGAAGGCTTGACGATAGCGTCTGCATTGTGTAAAATACAATCGGTGCGGTTATAAGATGCTGCTGGCGGAAACGGTTTTGGGCACTATCCAGGAAGGAAGCAAACACGCATGCGAGTTGTTGCTATGATTGTAGCGGGGTTAAGTGGGCTGGCCATCATTGTGGCCGTGGCGCTGCAAAAGACGAAAGCCGACGGCTTTTCAGCAGCGATGGGTGGAGGAAGTGACATGACGCGGCACACGCCCGGCAGCAAGGAGGCATGGTTAGACGCGGTGGCCAAATATGCCTCAATTATCTGGGTGTTAGCCTGTCTGGCAGTAGCTATTATGTGGTACAGATAGCAGTTTGGCTTTATATGACGGAACTGACGAGAATTGTAAATGGAACATATATGGGCGCCCTGGCGATTAGATTACGTGGTAGCAGAGAAGCCTGACAAATGCATCCTGTGCGAAAAGTTGGCTGCGTCCGACGACATAGCCAACTATGTGCTATATCGCGGAACTCATAACTGTGTGTTGCTGAACACTTTTCCGTATAACAGCGGTCATCTGATGGTGGTGCCTCGTCGCCATGTTGATGATATAACACGGCTTGATGCCAAGGAAACCGCGGAACTGATGCAGATTGCACAGTGGTGCGTGCGCGCCCTGCAAGAGACGTTGGGGGCAGAGGGCATTAACCTGGGAATGAATATCGGGCACGCCGCCGGGGCGGGTATCGCTGACCACATCCACCTGCATATTGTGCCCCGGTGGAGTGGTGATACCAACTATATGACGACAATAGCCAACACTCGGGTCGTTCCGCAATCGTTGGCAGATTCTGCTGAGCAGTTGCGGGTGTCAATACAGCGTATTGCCGAAAACTCACAATAGTTAACAGTCCTGTGTGCGGGACAAAGGGGCGTAAGCTTATGAGCCTGCGGCCAGCAATGTTTATCGCTTTGTGTTTTGCTGTGATAGTGTCGGGTAGTGTCTTGCCCGGTATAGCTGAAGCTCAGGTGCAGATATTGTCTCCCTCGCCAGGGGCCACGGTTCACGGCATTGTCCAGATCAAAGCTACCAAACCCCAGCCCGATGAGGGGTGGATTACCTTTAGCGTAAGTCCTAGCCAGGACAAGTATCTGGCAGCGGCGATGTCTCCGTTTTCCATTGAATGGAATACGCAACTGTATCGCGGGGATGCGCGGGTTTACCCGGATGGGCGGTACACCATTATTGCCACTGGCTTTGATGGTTCGGGACGCCGCCAAGGACAGAGTAGCATCGCTGTTACGGTGAACAACGATATCGATCCCTCAGAGATCGGCACGACAGTTGAGCTGAAAACTAACTACAAACGGGGGCAGTTCTTCAACTACAAGATAGAGGGTACGACCACTGTGGACGTGCCGGGTGACGCCGGCAAGGAGCTGCGGGAGCCACCCCAGATGGGTATGGGTGGCCCGATGGGCGGTCCAATGGGTGGCCCGATGGGTGGCGCGACGGTGCCGGGTGGTCCGATGATGCCGGGTGGGCCAATGGCTGGCGCAGGGATGCCGGGGATGCCGGGGGGAGGCGGAGGGATGCCGGGCGGCCCCGGCGGCATGGGCCAGACAGGCGTGGTTGGCTTGCCCTCTCATATAGATATTGAAGTTGATGGCCGCTGGGATGAGGATGTTCTTAGCCCCTCAGCGACCGGGCGGGCTGTGGTTGACAAGGATCTGCAAAACGGTTACTACACGGTTTCGTGGCTGTGGCCTAAGGAAGTCTGGATGGAGGGGATGGAAAAGAAAGAGGAAAAGAATATCCCAGACTCTTATGCTCAGGTTCTACCGGCCGCCGGTGGCAAGTATCGGTTCAAGGTATTTCCGCTGGGCCGAGTCGAGAAGATGCACGAAGAACAACCTGAGTTCCCGTTGGGCCAGAGCTTTATTGAACTGCCAGTGGGGCCGGTGCGGGTTGGCGCTACCTGGCAGGGCGATATGGCGGTGGCGTTGAGCCCTACCAGCACCGAACCGACTATCGTTTCTGCCACCCATCGGTTGGACAGCTTTGAATATCGTGGAAACCATCGCTGTGCTCGCATTGTCAGCAAGTACACCGAAAAGGGTGCGACGATTGAGATTATGGGGCTGCTGCCGCAGCGTCAGGAGCAAGTAGGCGGCATGGGTATGGCCGGAGCAGCCGGTGGCATGCCCGGCGCGCCTGGTGGTCTGCCGGGAGCAGCTAGCACTATGCCTGGTGGAGCCATGGCGTCTGGGATGCCCGGGCCAATTCCTGCTATGGGTGCTCCTGCCGGCGGCGGTATGGTACCCGGAGTGCCTGGGGCGGGTCCGGGGATGGCAATGCCAACGCCGGGCGGTGGTCCTATGGCAGCACCGGGGGCAATGGGGGCCCCGCCTATGGGCGCTGGGGGTGCAGTTACTGCATACAAGTTTAAGGGAGACATCTCTGTTGAACGAGTAACTTACTTCTCTTTGGATGCTGGGCGCGTTGTGGCCTTTGAAGATACCATTACACAGATAGTGAACAAGATAGCGAGTAAGGGAGAAGTACAGCGATTCAGTGGCGAGAAAGTGGAATTTGAGCAAGATATGGACCTATATCTCGCCACCGTTCAGCCAATGATTGCGGCAGTCGTCGGCGGTAGCGCCACGATGGGCGCCGGAGCCGCGGGCGGGCCGATGGTGCCACCGGGCGGCTATCCAGGAATGATGCCGGGGGCGGGGATGCCAGGACCAGGTATGGTGCCGGGCGGTTATCCA
This sequence comes from Candidatus Zipacnadia bacterium, assembly GCA_029821415.1. Lineage (GTDB taxonomy): Bacteria > Armatimonadota > Zipacnadia > Zipacnadales > Zipacnadaceae > JALGTD01. The sequence continues at coordinate 1,106 of JALGTJ010000181.1, read as the reverse complement.
GGGGCGGTGCCACCGGGCGGATATCCAGGAGCAACACCACCAGGTGGATACCCAGGCGCAATGCCCCCAGGTGGGCCGGCGATGCCGGGCGGGCCGATGATGCCGGGCGGCAGCATGATGCCGGGTGGAGGCATGGGCATGCAGATGAAGCCTCCTACCAAGGCGACGTTGGAGATCACCACGAAATGGTACGTCTACGACACGACTGCTGGTATCTCGCAGTATGCAGTAGCTGGTGAGGAGGAGCAAACCGGTGGGAAGGTCATCAAGGTCAGGCCCAGTGAGGCGTTTGCCCACAAATATGCACTGGGAGGTGCAGGCGCGAGTAGCAAAGAGGGTGTTACATTTGCGGTCAACCTCAATACTCATTCCTTCCGCCAGGTTGGCAGATATTACGTAGCCAAAGAAGACGAGGAGATTGTCAGCACCACCCGAGAATACTTGCTTAGCTTGGGGTATATTCCTGAATAACTCCCGGCCGGAGGCGTCTGCTGCCGCGAGGCGGTAGCTTCTTGGGTATATGGAGGCCGCGGCCACACTGGTCGCGGCCCTATCTATTGTGAGGTGGCTACAACGGTTGTGGACATACGAGCACTAATAGCGAGCACAATAGTTATTCTAAGTGCGTTGACAGTTGCTGGGGCCGAGAGTCGGGACGGTAGCTTTCAGGAGCCGCAATTTATCCAGCTTTTTGTCTGGCACGACGGCTCGGCGTGTGAGCTTGAGCCTATTCAGGACCTTGTCCGACAGTATAATACTACCCACAAGCTATCAGCGCCTGCGGGCCTGGAGCGGTCCTGAGCGCGCGACGGCACCTGATATGGTCCTGGTGCCCAATGCCTGGCTTTCCCAATTCAAAGGCCTCCTACGCTCGTTGGAGACCACCTTGAGCACTTCCCAGCGAGCAGTCTTCTATCCGGAAGTGTTGAACCTTTTTGTTAATGCCGGCCGCCTCCAGGCAGTGCCATGGCGCATCGGCGCGCGCGGCCTGATGGTGCGGACCGATCTGCTGGAGCAGGCTGGCCTGGACCTTCCCCAGACGTGGGAAGATGTCCTGGCGGCTGCTGAGAAGCTCCACAATCCCCCCGATATCTATGGGATAGGCC
>JALGTJ010000180.1 GCA_029821415.1 Candidatus Zipacnadia bacterium | reverse complement strand
ACCAACCCGGGGACACCGTCACGAATCCCCCCGCGGACCAAGTACTCATACCAGAAGGTCAGGACAAACTTGCCAAGCAGATAAAGTGTTCCGGGACGTCCGCCTGCCTGATAGTAGTCAAGGGCTGACAGTGTGGTCCAGCGCAGAGCCCGCTCTATGTGATCTTGATAATCATCAAAGGAATGGTGAATGAGCGCATTCTTCAGTTTGCCAGCCGGACCATCGAATATGGCCTGGGTATGTACGCGCTTGAAACTTAGGACCAGATTCCCGGTGCGAAAGAATCGGTATTGCCAATCCGGATACGTACCGCAACAACGCAGCCAGCGGCCATGATCGATTAGTTTGCGCGGCACTTGATAGACGTTGTACTCCGGGGAGGATGCAGCAGCAATCTGCCGCACCTCGTCAGCCAGTTCGGGAGACACCACTTCATCTGAATCCACAAGCAGGGTCCACTCGCCGTTGGCCCGGGCCAGCGCATAGTTTTTTTGATGAGCACAATAGTCAAACGAACGTGTGTACACTTGAGCACCGTAGCGGCGAGCAATATCGGGGGTAGCATCGGTGCTACCGCCGTCAACAAAGACTATTTCATCGGCCCAGGTACAGCTCTCCAGGCACCGCTGGATTATATCCTCGTTATCCTGAGCGATGACACAGACCGTTATTGTCCCAGAATTACCGCTCACGATATGTCATCCCTCTTTGCCATCATTCTGCAGATGCTGTCTGCATTAACACACCTAACGCTTGGGCCGCTACTTCCTCAGGCGTGATTGACAACAGACATTCGCGATCGGGACACCCAGCGGCCCGATTGTGACAGGGACTGCAGGGCAAATTCTTGTAAACGACTGCTGAGCTTTCGCCCAATGGTCCCGTGAGCCGTGGATCGGTAGGCCCAAAGATGGCTACCGTTGGACACCCCAGAGCAGCGGAAAGATGGGTGGGACCGCTGTCTTGCCCAATAAACAGACTAGCCCGAGCCAGTACTCCCAGTAGCTGACCAGTATCAGTGCGGCTCGTCAGGTTGGCCGTAGGAATCGACATCTGACTGGTCAATGCCTCAACATTCTCAGTCTCTTCACTACTACCAACAAATACCGGGTATAATCCCGCCTCTTCCCACAATATTGTTGCAAGTGCGGCAAAGCGCTGCAGCGGCCAGCATTTCCAGAGCCGATGCGAGGAGGCCAAAGCAGCAAACACAGCAAAAGGCTGATCGTCGTGAACCCCATGGTGAGCCAATATTTTCCCAGCATCAATCTTATCCTGCTCAGTGGCCGACAGCAGCCCAACATAGTCGCGTCTGGGTACCTCATCCGCTACATATTCGGCCATGCGCAGGTTGTTAGATAGCGAGGGAGGTTGATCGCAGGGGATACGCTCACTGACGAAACGCCGCGGCCAATCGTGGTCGAAAGCCACGATGCGTTTAGCACCGCACAGCCGAGCCAGCAAAGAGGGTCCTGGTGAGGTCGGCAAGACGATCGCTAGGTCGGCGTGCCAGGCCCGCAACTGCCTGAGCAAGGGTAAGTACGCAATACTCAGCGTCCACGGCCGGACTGCTATGGCATCAACTGGCTCGGCCCGCTGGGCGAGCGGAACTAAGTGTGGCCGCACTACGCTACATATCCGCGCCTGGGGATACCTTTGCTTTATGGCTGCAACCAGCGGCAGACTAAAGCAAAAATCTCCGATTTGATTCAAGTGGTATATGATTACTTGCACAACTATGTTAGACTGACATCGTTGGTCTTTACAGTGCATTCCCGCACCTGCAATGCTAACACCCGTACCTGCCCGTGTCAATCGCAGCGGCTTGATCTGAACACCAGCCTGGCAGCGAGCAGGGCTGGACTCGGGAACAAACAGCAGCCGGTCTTGCGTTGTTGACATAGTGAAACCAAGCAGGCTAAACTTACAAGCGAATCGAACAACTCAATCAAGCACTTTGCGAACCGCTGGCTCAATGAAAAGCCTGTATCTGACCAGGCACAGGCCATGCCAGCACCCCGCTGCTTGTTGCCGGGAGGTGGACTGACATAGCTACGGTACTCAAGACCGAGAACCTGGCAAAGATATACAGCCATGATATGGAAGGAAATCCAGTGGGTCTCATTGACCTGAGCCTGGAGGTACAGGAGGGTCAGATTTTTGGCCTGGTTGGTCCCAACGGCTCTGGGAAGACTACGACCATCAAGCTACTACTCGGCTTGATCTTTCCCACCTCAGGTTCAGGAGAGATATTCGGATATCCGCTGGGCAGCTTGGACTACAAAAAGCATATCGGCTTCGTACCCGAAGGGCCCTACTTCTACGATCACCTCAACGCAGTTGAATTGCTGCGCTTTTATGGTAGCCTCTTCGGGATGCATGGAGCAGAACTCGAAAACCGTATCGAGTACTTGTTGAAGCTAGTCGGTATGTGGGATCGGCGTGAGCGCAAAGTCCTCAACTACTCCCGCGGTATGCTGCAGCGAATTGCCCTAGCCCAAGGCCTGATCAACGATCCTGACCTGCTGCTGGCCGACGAGCCAACCTCTGGTCTCGACCCGATTGGAGCCATTCAAATCCGCGACGTTCTCATACGATTGCGTGACGAGGGAAAGACCGTCTTCCTGTGCTCTCACCTGCTCAAGGAGATGGAGCCGCTCTGCGATGCAGTAGCTATTCTCAACCAGGGTGTGGTCTGTCAACAGGGTTCAATGGAGGAGCTCCTCACCAGTAAAGATGGTCGCTATGTGGCCGCCTTCCGCGGCCTGGATCAGGCCGCGCTGCAACATCTGCGCATATTAGCGGAGCGGGTTGACTCCGAAGGCGAGCAATATCTGGCGACGTTCCCTGACCAACACTCGGCGACCGCGGCGGCCAATGAGATGATTGGCAAAGGTGCACAGCTAATAAAGATAACTCCCCAGCGCATGACGCTCGAAGAGGTCTTCATCGAGGCAGTAGGAGGTATTCCTGAATGAGCGCAATCTGGCGAATTGCCAAGGCAACTTTCCACGAAGCGTGGCGCCGCCGGTTCCTAAACGGCATCTTAGTCTTTGCCATCCTCATCATCGGCTCGTCGTGGGCCTTCACCTACCTGCAGCCTGGTGCCGAGCTTCAGATGCTGGTGGATGTAGGCCTGGGCGCGATCCGCTTCTTCGGCATGCTCATCGCCATATTCGTGGGAATGTGGCGCTGATGGGACTGGCCTTTATGATTGTCTACATGATCAAAGCGCCCCAGCTACGCGAGCTGACTCCCGAAGAGGGTCCAACAATCTCTATGGAGTTCATGGCCCCCAACATCGGCAAAGCTATCGGCCTGACTTGTTTTGAGATGCTGGTGCTCGTGGCAATCGCAGTAGTTGCCTCCACTGTATTCTCGTGGGTTATGGCCTCTATCTTTCGTGGGTTATGGCCTCTATCTTCTCGTTCTTTGTCTACTTCGTGGGTCAGATGGCCGACTTTCTGCGCGAGTTGTCCAACCCTGAACACGGTGCTGACACGGCCTCGACAATCATATTCGGTGTGTTGTACCGCATCCTCCCCCACTTTGAAATATTCGACATCCGGGAGAGTATATTAAAAGACAACTTTGTGCCCTGGAATTTGATAGGCAACGTTACCGGGCAGGCGATCATCTACGTCGTCATAATACTAATGATAGGCTACCTGTTCTTCAACGAACGCGAGGTATGAGTTCCGCTGCCGGAAAGGATCGCCAGGCATGAGACTTGGCTGGACTTCTAAGACCATTATCCTGATAATAGTCGCAGCCCTAATTGCCAGCTCAATTTCTCTGGACAATCACATCCGCTACCAGCGGCTGGTCCTGGGCATACGACGGCCTATGCCCCTGACCAAGATTGTTGATTTCGATCCGACTGCCCTAACGGGGGTAATGATTGGAGCAATCCTGGGCGGCTTTCGTGGAGTGGCTGCGACTATGATGTGGAGTAAAGTCCACACCTTGTGGCACCAGGGTAAGGGCACGTGGTATGATTGTCTCCAGGTCATGCGCAGCACTACCTTGCTGGATCCCCACTGGATTGAACCATGGCGG
>JALGTJ010000179.1 GCA_029821415.1 Candidatus Zipacnadia bacterium | reverse complement strand
CTGCCCCTTTCACGAGGAGAAGACCGCCTCATTTTTTGTTGACCCGGTAGCAGGGCTGTGGCACTGCTTCGGTTGTGGTGCCGGGGGTGATGTCTTTTCGTTCCTGGAGCAGATAGAGGGGATTAGCTTCGCGGAGGCCGGCGAGCGTCTGGCCGAGCGTTGTGGCCTTACCTGGCGAACTGGGGGCGGCGAGCAGGCCCGAATCCAGCGCAGCAAGCTACTGCGCCGCGCGGTAAAGTTGGCCGCCGAGCATTTTTCTGCAAATCTGCACAAGCCTGTCGGTCGGCCGGCGCGGGACTACTTGCGGGCGCGGGGCTTCTCGGATGATATTGTGCATGAATTTGGTCTGGGATTTGCTGTAGATAGCTGGGATGAGTTGTTGAAGTCTCTGTCAAGTAAGGGGATCTCGGTGGAGCATATGCGCGAAGCGGGGCTGGTTAAGCGCGGTGAGCGGGGTAGCGACTATGATGTATTTCGCAACCGTATCATCTTTCCGATTACTGATGCCGCCGGGACCGTGATTGCCTTTGGCGGGCGGGCGATGGACCCAGATGAGCCAGCCAAGTATCTTAACTCACCCGATACACCTTTATTCAACAAGCGTCAAAATCTGTATGGACTTGCACAAGCGCGCCAGGAGCTTGTTGCACAGAAGCGGGCAATAGTAGTTGAGGGGTACACTGACGTCATTGCCCTGCACCAGGCTGGCATCAGGCATGTGGTAGCTACACTGGGTACCTCTATGACCCAGGAGCATCTGAGGCTGCTGCGCCGCTATGTGGGCGAGGTGGTTTTGTGCTTTGATGCTGATGCGGCGGGTATGGCAGCGGCTCTGCGTAATATCGAGTTGTTTGAAGGCAGCAGTTTGGAGGCGCGAGTGATGGTGTTGCCCGAAGGGGCGGATCCCGCCGAATTCGTCGGGACGGAAGGTGCCGACCGGTTCCAGGAGTTAGCCCAGCAGGCCGTGGATCTGGTGGAATATCGACTGGAGATGCTATTTCGTCAGCACAGGGATCAGGGCGCCGGGGCACTGGTTCGGGCTGCGCGGGAAGCAGTTGATGTCCTGCGCCGAGTGCCTGATAGAACCCGGCGCGAAGAGTTCTTAGTGCGAGCGGCTGACCGGTGGGGCCGGGGGCAGCCGCAACGGGCTGCCAGCATGCAGGCGGCACTGCGCATGGAACTACAGCGTCGAGCGAGCCGCCAGCGAAGCTCATCTGGTCGGCGTAGCGGGCGGTGGGATCGCAGCTTTATCACCGAGACCATTGCGGCCCAGGCTGAGGCGGGCAACCGGGCATTGGCAAGCTTGGAGAGGGAGCTGCTGACTGCTGCACTGGAATCCAGCGAGTGGGCTGAACAAATCTTTTCCATAATTCGTCCAGAAGATTTCCAAGTAACTGAGCATCACGCAATCGCTGAAGCTATTGCCGCTTGCTTGGAGTCAGGTCAGGAGTATGAACCGCAGCAGATTCCTCATCAGTTCTCTGATCAAGAAGGTACTTATCAAGTGGCTGGGGAACTTCTGCTTGCCGAACCGCCAGATGATCTAAGCAGGGAACTGGTGGAAGCGGCTGCTCGCAAGCTACGCAAATACCGTCTGGTCAGCGGTCTGCATGAGGAGTACGAATTGCAGACCGAAGACGAAATAGGTGCTTCTGAGGAGGAAAAGGTTGAAGACTTTGAGAAACTACAGCAGCGAATTTCACAGTTGGTTGAGTCGGGGGAGCTGACACATGACCATCCCGACTACCAGAGATACTTGCGAGTAATGACCAGCTTTCATGGGAAGGGTCAGTTCGAGTTTCTGGAGCACCCGAGTGTTATTGGAGTTGACATAGATGATCAGGTCGGTAGGGGCGGTGGCGAGCAGTTAAGTAATATTGAAGAAATCGATGAAGAAGGGAGTTGACGATAGTTGCCGGAGGACGAGGCAACACGAGTAGCGGGTATTGAAGAAGTTCAACAGCTTCTCAGCAAGGGCCAGGAGCAGGGCTATCTGACTTATGAGCAGATCCAGGAGACCCTTGGTGAGTGCGAGTTCCTGGATGCTACTGATATTGAGGATATCTATCGGTTACTGTATAAGGCCGGAATCAATGTGGCTGAGGACCAAGAATCGGCCACCGAGGAGCTGGAGGCGGAGCTGGAAGAGGAGGAAAGGGAAGCTGAGTCAGTACCGGTGGATGACTCGGTGCGGATATACTTGCGTAATATCGCGCGGGTCCCCCTGCTTACGCCTGAAGAAGAGATTGAGTTAGCCCGTCGCGTTAAGAAAGGTGACGGGGAGGTCACTTATGACCGGTTTCGTAACTGTCTGACGTTTACCCCTAAGTACCCGCGGGATGCAGACCGGGAGTATACTGTTACTGTCCGAGGTGGTGAACACGGTATCTATGACCTCACGGGCGAGATGATGCCCCGTGATGTTATCTGGACATTCCGCACAGACGGTCCCGGTTGTCCTCTGCGGGTGGTTAGTACATTGCCCGCCGACGGGGAAAAAGATGTTGAGGTACACCGCAAGATTATTGTTGAGTTTGGTGACGTAGTGGCCGCTGACTCAGTTGGAAATGACCTCATCACCGTAGTTGACGGGCGTGGTCGGACCGTTGAGGGAACGGTTAGTCTGGACAAGGACCGTCCCTGGCGAGTTTGCTTCACGCCGATTGAACCGTTGAAGTACCGCAACTGCTTTACGGTGACCGTCCGGGCTGGTGAGAACGGGGTACGGACCGAAGATGGCCGTGTTCTGGACAAGGAGTATAAATGGAAGTTCAATTCGGCGCAGGCGAAGGCGGCTCCCCGGGTGGTAGCAACTGACCCGGCCGATGGTGATAAGGGGTTTGATGTAGCACGGGCAATACGGATTGACTTTGACCGAGGTCTGGATCCGGCTTCGGTAAACCAGCGGACGGTCCGCCTGTGCGATGCTATGAACAATCCGGTCAAGGGGGCAATTGTCTATGATGACGAACGACGTCAAGTGCGCTTCATACCGGACGAGCCGTTGACGAGACAGATGGTCTACACTCTTAGCATCATCGGCGGCCCCGACGGGATAACTGGGGTAAGTGGCTTCCCGTTGCCGGAGTCGATTGAAATTGATTTTACCACCGACGATGAGACCGAGCCATTGACTGTTGAACATACTGTGCCCAGTGCTGGGGAGCACTCCGTGGGGCTCCGCCGGCCAGTGGAGGTCTATCTCAGTCGCCAGTTGATCCCCGGCAGTGTTGACGAATCCAGCCTGCGAGTCCGCGACGAAGAGGCGGTCCAAGCTCTGACCG
>JALGTJ010000004.1 GCA_029821415.1 Candidatus Zipacnadia bacterium | reverse complement strand
CGAGTGCTCTGCTTTGGTAGAGAAGGCCAGGAGACCACTCTTTCCGTTTCCGATGACAATGGCCAGACCTGGTCGCCGCCGGAAAAGGTAGTCCAGGCGCCCTTTGAGCCGGATCGGCCAATGACGCTGCATCCGATGCAGGGCATGATGGAATTGCAGGATGGTACGCTGTTAGCCTTCCACGCGGCCAATGATCCCAGTTGGCAGATTGGCAAGAGCGTCCTGGAGTGGGGCGGATTGCACGTCACCGGCTGGTCCACGCGCTCCACTGATGGCGGCTACACCTGGTCAGCACCCGTACCGTTGGACGGTCCGCCGTCGGTAGGTATGTGCTTTGATATGTGCGAGTTCTTCTCCAACATTCAGACGCGCGACGGCAAAGTACTGTGTTTGAGCCGACCGATTTATTCGCCATGGATGTGGGAGAGCTGGTCAGAGAACAACGGCGAAAGTTGGGGACCGGCCATGCGGGGGCCCTTCCCGGGCTACGCCTGCGCCTCGCCACCTCACGCCACAGCCTCGGGGGCATTGGTAGTCGGCGGCCGGATGCCCGCCTTGGCCGTGCACGTTAGTCAGGATGACGGAGTAAGCTGGAAGGGATACCGCATAGACACGACCATCTGGGCAATGGGGGCGATGTGCGAAGTCGCACCGGACCTGTTATTGTGGGTCTATTACGGAGAGTATCCGCCGAACTCGGATGCCCGCGCCCAGTTTATCCGGGTGACTCCCGAGGGCCTGGAACCAGCGACCGACATGCTACCTATCCAATAGTGCCCGCTCATCCAGCCGCCTAAGGCACGCGGCGGCAGAAGTGTCCCCAGTATGCACAGGGAGCTAACGGGGCGGGGAGGTTGGCCTCCCCGCCTCTTTGTTTGACGCCTTGTGCCGGTTTATCACGGGTTGTCTAAACGCCGGTGATTCTAAAAGCAGAGGTGCACACGATGTGGGTGATGAGAGGTTTGAAGTTGATTGTACTATTGATGGTACTCGCATGTCTGGGCAGCATTGGCTGGGTGAGAGCTGCTGAGCCTAACCCGGAGCCAATCAAAATCAACAAGATACATTGGTGGATACATCCGTACTGCTGGAGTCTGCACGGGCTGCGAGCGCCCCAGGGCAGGGATCAGGACTCGTGGAATGCTGAAATAGCCAGAGAACTGTGGATCCATACATTGCACTTAGACCTGATAAACAAGATGGGACCAGACGAGGCGCTGATTATCTACCCCATCGGCAGCTCGAGGCCTATGATGCAGTTAGAGGAGCATGCTAAACGGGTCCTGGGTGATCGCTGCTTCATCCTACAGCGGCGCACGGCCGGTGATGCTTTATTCAAGGGCATCAAGGACCCTATCCGACGCTTCCTCGATGACAAAAGCTGGGCCGAACGCGACGAATGGCTCCACAATATGTTCACCGATTTTGGCAGGAACGAAGAACCCAAGGGAATCCGCCAGGAGATGGAGGCCGAAGTCCGAGCTGCCTGCAAGAAGATCGGCTATGATTGGCCGGGCAGTGCTCTTGAGGTTGCCTACTATCAGCGGATGATTGCTCATGACATCGCCGCTGTGTTCCGCGAACGTGGTCTGGTCTATGACCCCCAGACCGTGGAATGTGTGGCCTCTGGCGAAGGGTTTGAAGAGTGTGCCATGACATGGAAGTCGATGGTAGCCCGCTATCTGGGGCTGGCCCATCCTATCGAGAATGACTATGAGCTGTCGGTCAGCGGCTTTTCTTATTTACGCAACGCCACCTTCAAAGAACGGATAGCATTAAGCAACGACGTGCGCTTATTCCTGTGGGAAGGCGAGGACGACCAGGTCATCGCCATGTTCGCACGGGCGCAGACCGCGCTCGGTGACCCCCAGTTCTACGCCAAACTGCCCATAGATGGCCCGCTCAACCTGGAAGTGAGGACGTTCACGGACTTGTTCTGGGAGGGAAAGGCCTATACTCGCCTGCCTCGTGGTTACCTATACATGCCGGTCTTCACGGCCACACGTGGTGCTGGAGGCGACGATGACGGATGTTTCTACTTGATCGGCAGCGGGGAGTCCTATGAAAAGTTTCGCGATAGGCTGGCCAGTGCTGAAATCACCACAGAACCCCAGTAGCGGAGCTTCTGGAGACGCCATGATAGATTGGCGCAAGGCTGTGGTTGGCCTGGCGGCTCTCGGTGGAGGAACGTGATGGGCGGTGCAGCAGTATGCACAAGTCTGGGTGAAATGGTCGGGATACTTATGATAGGTAATGTGCTTAGTCTCAAACTGATGGGCACCCTGTGGGTAGTGGGGGCGGTAGTGTTTCTGAGTAGCATGAACGGGCTGAGGGGCGAACAGGAGTTTATTGGCACGACTTTCACTAACCGATTGCCGGGTACGGGTGCCACCTGGATAGAAGGCCCTGATAACACAATCCTTATGTCCCTTGGCCATGACGGTAAGACCTACATCGCTTCCAGCGGGAATGAGGGGCGGAGCTGGCAGGTGGTTTCGGTTGCCGAGGTGCCCAGCAAGGACGTGTCTGGCTGTGGCTATTTTACACGGCTTTCGGAGACCACGCTGCTTCTACGAGGCACTCTGCGCGAAGCGAAGAAACTGTACAGTTGCTGGATCCGTAGCGATGATAACGGCCGGACGTGGTCACAAGCTGCACCTATTCTCCCGCACCGACCTGGCCTCTACGTTTCTCCGGCTCCTATCCGCGTGATGAGCGATGGCCGCTGGGCGGCAACCTACTACTACGAGAAAGAGCGATGCGCCGCGTATGTAGTTTGGAGTAGTGACCAGGGCCAGACCTGGAGCGAGCCAATTACCTTCCCCACTCCCGCCGACGGCAACCGGGGCTCGACGGAAGTTGACGTTTGCGAGGTGGGGCCCAATAACTTCGTGGCGGCTATCCGCGCTGACGAAGGCCACGACGGGAGCTGGGATGGCTTCTACCTTTCCTGGTCAACGGACGGCCTGGATTGGTCAGTGCCCGTGGCACTGGGTGACCGCGGTCGCCAGCCAAGTTTCTATCGGGTGGGCAAGCTGTGGGCATTATCATACCGACTTTATGACCACGCCTTGGGTATCCAGCATGGCGCGATCCGTTTTAGCCGCGACGGTAAAGAATGGTCACCCCCTATGATCATAGAGCAGGGCGTGCAGAATGAACCTTTTATAGTGCAGGTCAGGGGAAGGATTATTGCGTTCAACTATGGGTATCCGGACTACACGCGTCTCTCCCGTCATGACATCACGGCAAAGGTCAAACGGCTACTGAGGTATGTAGGCACAATAAACTAAGAGCGAAGATTGGCGCGGGGCTCTATTCTCAATCGCGGGCCGGTGTTGGCGACCCTCCCGGGAGGAACTGCTGGCGAAAGCGAAGAATCTGATGCGCATGCTAAATCTGAAACTGATAGATGCGGTGCTGACGGTAACGGTGGTCGTGTGTCTGGTAGGAGTGGATGGCGTGCAGGCCGAGCAAGACTGGGGGCATCTCCGCCGTATGCGCATTGGTGACGGCAGCGATTGGTGGTTCCTGGGCGAGCCGTGGAGCGACGGGCGCGGAGGCCTGATTCAGCCCCCATTGTTGCCCTGGAACCAGCGTTCCAAGGCCTATGTGGGACAGCGCACCACCAACCAGGATGACGCTATCGCTATCTACACTGCCAAAGCGTACACTGACTTCGAGGCTGAGTTCGAGTTCCTCTGGCCCAAGTACCACTCGGGGACAGGGTTTGTCTTCCGTGCCCAGGATGCCCGCCACTACTATAGGGTAGACTTTCCCGCCATAGGACAGGCTACCCGGGGAGAGCATTTCTGGGCGCTTATCTCCAAGGTGGGCGACAGTGGCTGGTCCGAGGTACTCAAGATGGAGATGCTGCACGGCGTGGCCACGGAGAAAGGCATCTGGCATCATGCGCGAGTCCTTGTAAATGGCAACGAGTTCCGCGTGTGGGTGGACGGCCGGCCCATGTCAGTGGTGGTGGACGATACATATACCAAGCCGGGGTACGTTGGGCTGGAGACTTGGGGGTACGGGAGATTGGCCACCACTTTCCGGGACCTGCGGTTGCGGGGCAAGCCGGCGCCAGCCAAGCCCTGGGATGACGAGGTCCAGCCGGTACAGAACTGGTTTCTCCCCTTCCCGCTGGGCGGCGGCCGGGTGCAGCCGGGGGGCATTGCTCGGACTGGCGACGACGAGCTGGTCATGAGTGTGCTGGCTCTGGAAGACCCAGGCCACAGTGTTCTTGTTCGCTCCACCGACCGGGGACGCACCTGGAGCCCGATTGCAGCCGAAGGTTTGGTCTCCGGCCAACAGATCCTGGGCACCCCCTCCGGACGGCTGCTTGCGCTGGAGCCGGTGAAGTCAGAGCAGGAGCCGTTTGTGCCTCCCGATAATGCGCCCGACCTCAAACTGGCTGGCATAGCCGAGGGTGCCATAGCGCTGCGCGATGGGACGCTACTAGCCTTTTGGGTGGTCCACCCCCCCGACAGTGGTCGCTACACTGGCAAGGCTCTCGCAGAGTGGGGTACCTGGGAGACTTGTGCATACTCGGTCCGCTCCACCGATGGCGGCAAGAGCTGGTCCGCGCCAATACCCCTCAACGGTGCTCCGGCGGTGGGACAGAAGTGGGACCTGTGTGAGTGCACTTCCACCGTGCAAACGAGGGAGGGCAGGGTGCTGGCCTTGGTACGACCGATCTATTCGCCGTGGATGTGGGAAGTCTGGTCGGACGACAACGGTGAAAGCTGGGGGCCGGCTACCTCCGGGCCTTTTCCGTGCTGGGCCGCCACCGCGCTAGCGACGGAGTCCGGCGTGCTGCTTGTCTCGGGACGCATGCCGGGGCTGGGGTTATATGCAAGCTGGGACAGCGGGATGACGTGGAAGTGCTACCGTATCGATACGGGGGGCCTTTGGGCGATGGGCAAAATGATCGAAGTAGCACCCAACTTGGTGCTGTATGTCTACATGGACAGCTATGACAGTGACCTACGGGCCCAGTATCTTCGTGTAACCGAAGACGGCGTGGAGCCGGCCCGCGAGATGTTGCCTGACCAGTAGGATAGTGGTTGGCGTTCTGCGACCCCCTCCCACCTGGGGCAAGAGCGTACAGACGAAAGTAGTGAAACCAAATCGGAGTAAGGAGGACAATGATGGTAAGTACCGAGACAAGTCTGAAAATGGCGAGCATTCTGCTGATCGTACTGGGAATGATGGCGGTTGCTGCTAACAACGGCACAGCAGATCAGCGAGACCGCCGGCAGCGGCTGAGAATTGGGGATGGCCACAACTGGTCGTTTATCGGCGGGAAATGGAGCGATGGCGAAGGCGAGGTGATTTCCCCGCCCGGCGCTCCCTTCAACACGGGCGTCAATGCCTATGATGGGCAGCGCACTACCAACCAAGATCTGCTCATGGCCTTCTATACCGGCAGGGCCTATCGTGACTTTGAAGCGGAGTTCAAGTTCCGCTGGGATGGGGGGCATTGTGGCGCCGGATTCGTCTTCCGCGCTCAGGATGCCCGCCACTACTACATCGTCAACTTCCCCAACATAGGACAGTGCTCTCGGGCTGAGCATTTCTGGGCGCTCATTTCCAAGGTTGGCGATAGTGGCTGGGTGGACGTGTTGAAGATGGAGATGCTTCATGGGGTAGCTACTGAAAGGGGAATCTGGCATCAAGCCCGGTTGGTAGTCAATGGTAATGAGTTCCGACTGTGGGTAGATGGGCGGCCGATGTCGCCGGTCTACGATGACACCTATACCCAACCCGGCTTGATAGGCTTCGAAGCCTGGGCCTACGGTGGCGTATCGTCAACCTTCCAAGATCTGCGCATCAGCGGTAAGTCGGTGCGCCCCAAGCCCTGGGATGCCACACTGCAACCGGTGCAGAACTGGTTCCTACCCTACCCCATCACTGAGGGGCAGCAGACCTGTTCGGGAATCACGCGAGCCCCCAACGGTGACCTGTTAATGGGACTTTCGCCTGGAGGGCTGGTCCGCTCGACTGATAACGGGCGTACCTGGAGCCCTCTGGAAACAGAAGGTTGGCAGGGCGGCTGGATTCATACCACGCGGGACGGACGACTGATCACGCTGTTCGGGGGCGAAGATATTCTTATGGCCGAGTCAACCGACAATGGCAAGACTTGGTCAGAACCAGTGAAGGCAGAGCGAGCTCCCTTTACACCTCCGGAGAATGCGCCGGAAATGAAACTCGGTGGCGTGCACGGGTTCATGGAACTCAACGACGGCACGCTGCTGGGGTTCCTGGTCTCCAGTATTCCCGGACACGGCCACGAAAGCGGCTTTAACATCTGGGAGTGGGGTATGTATGGTGGGCACTCAGCCTGGTCTATTCGCTCCACAGATGGGGGCCACACCTGGTCGGCACCTGTGCCTCTTAATGGTCCACCCGCGATCGGCCAGAAGTACGATCTCTGTGAGTGCACCTCCAATGTTCAGACCAAAGAGGGCCGAGTTCTGAGCTTGGTGCGGCCGATCTACTCACCGTGGATGTGGGAAATCTGGTCAGAGAACAACGGTGAGAGCTGGGGGCCCGCCACTTCGGGGCCTTTTCCCTGTTATGCGGCCACCGCATTAGCGACGAAGTCGGGAGTGCTGTTGGTGTCAGGGCGTATGCCCGGCCTGGGGCTATATGTTAGCCATGACAGCGGAATGACCTGGAAGCCCTACCGTGTTGACACAGGCGGACTGTGGGCTATGGGCAGAATGTACGAGGTAGAGCCGGACGTGGTGTTGTACGTCTACATGGATCACTATGCCAGCAGTATGCGCGCCCAGTTTATTCGCATCACTCCTGACGGAGCCGAGCCCATCCGCGAGATGCTGCCCGCCGAGGTACAGCAAATGAACGCTGCTCCGGCCGGCTAATCACAAACATTCTGCCCTGGTCGGCTTAAGAGCCACCGCAAGTGGGCTACTACCCAATGGCGGTGGAAGGTCGGCTGCCGTTGAATGCATGATTGATTGCATCCAGATCAATCATATACCGCATGACGCAACTCAATAGACGTAATACTATCCGGAGGTGCTCACAATGAGCCAACAGACACTGCGAGACAAGCTGTGGCTATGGGGCATGCGCGTGAATGCATTACAGGAAACCGGATCCTATAGTGCGGGCGAGGAGTGGCAGAACTCCACGCTGACGACTGAGCAGGCCATTCAGCGGACCGGCATTACCAATGTGCTAATGGCTGGTGGGCTGCCGCTCACCCGTGAAACACTCGATTCGATGCCCTCGGCCAAGCGCATCATCGCCAAATGGACCCTGCATTCCCACTCACCGGAGAAGGGGAACTACCTCGACTATGACGGTTGTATACGTGCCCTGCGCGGTGCCAAGGAACTGGCTGCGGCCGACACACGCGTTGAGGCATTCCTTATAGACGATTTCAGCACGGGGACGATTGACGCCGGGGTGAAGCCTGAGCACCTGGCCCAGCTCCAGTTTGTCAACGCGGCGGAATTCCCTCATTTGCCGCTATGTGGCACGACGTATACTATGAGTCTGGATCGGCCCGAACTACCCGCGCTACTGCCGTATTTCGCAATGCTGCTGGTGCCGCTGTGGCATGCTGACCAGATTGAGACGATTCCGGCGGCGCTGGACCGTGTAAGCGAGCTTAGCGGGGGGAAGCCGATGCTGCTTTGTCTGTATTTCTGGGACTTCGGCAATGGCCGTCCGATCCCTCGCGACTTGATGCTACGCCATCTGGAGGTCGGGGAAATGATGCTGCGCGAAAAGCGAGTTATAGGGTTAGAATTCACTGGCACCTGCCTGATGGACCAAGATTGGGAGGCAAACCACGTCTTCTACGAGTGGCTCGAGGAGAAAGGTGACAAACCCATATCATAGGCGAATGGCCCGAGGGCAACCAGTGCCGAACATGATCCTACATCCGTTGGGCTGGCAAGTTGCCATCTCGTAGAAGGGAGTGGTTATGGACCGATTCCGAGAGGTAGCAGAACGGCTGCAGGGCCCCCTAGCTCCTGTGATGATTCCGTTCAACGAAGATGACAGCATTGCGTGGGATGCGCTTAGCAAGTTTGTCAACTGGGAGGTGGAGCAAGGCGTGCCGATGATGTGGCTTACACCAGGCACCTCCCAGTACTATATTCTTACCGGACAGGAGATTCGGGACCTGACGCGGTGTATTGCTGAGGCGAATGCGGGCCGTGCGGTGTTTATCGCGGCGACCAAGCCTTGGCCAGTGCATGAATGTATTGACTTCGTGGACTACTGTCGAGAGGTCGGCGCAGACGTGGTGAAGGTGATTGTTGACTGGAGCCGAGGCCCTGGCGAGGACGAGCTTTTTGAGTTCTATCGGCAAATAGCCCAGGCCACCGACTTTCCCCTGCTGGCCTACACCCTGGGAACGCCGGGGCTCTCACCGGCCCTGGCTGCGCGCCTGGCGGAGCTTCCCCAGGTAATTGGCCTGAAGAACGATACCAATGACCACGAGCGCCATGCAGCGTATCTGCAGGCATGTGGACCAGGTTTTGTGCCGATCACTGGCGGGATGATGCGACCCATCTTTTGGGGCTGGGACTTTGGCGCCCGTGCTTTTGCCGACATCTTCACCTTGTTCCGGCCGGAAATCTCCCTGGCCTTCTTCCATCATATGCAGCGCGGAGAGTTGGCGGAAGCCGCTGCCATTATGCACAACTACGAAGATGTGCTCTATCCCGCTTTTCGGCAACTCGGGAACTTCAAGATTTGCGCCAAAGCGGCTCTGTGGCTCACTGGCCACTACCCCACTCCCCGCATGCGGCTGCCGTTCAGAGCAGCAACTTCTGAGGAAATCCTGAAGGTCCGTGAGGTCCTGCAGAGGCTGGAGATCCCAGTGGTGGTCTCTCCTTGAGATCGGGCAAGGGCATTATTGGCAAATGAGGCCTGCCTTCGTGTTGCGAGCAGAAGGGCATGTGCCCGGACGATGACAGTTGTGTAAACATCCTGGGCAGTCCGAACCGCAACAACTGAACAGCTATAGGCTACAAGTGGGTTGCGCACAGGCCCGGGACGTACAAGTTGCTTTCTGACAGTCCTATTTGGCAACAAATTAGAAAGAAGGAAAATCGTGAAAAAGCTCTGCCCGATAGCCGTAGTCGCCGCGGTCGCGTTGGTCGCCCCGCATTGCTCTGCCCAAGGGCTGCTGACGCTCGCCACGGAGGGACGCACCAACTACACCATCACCGTAGCAGACGATGCGTCTACTCCAGAGAGAAACGCTGCGAAGGAACTGGCCACCTATTTGTTACGAGTCACAGGCGCGGAATTTCCCGTGAAATCGGCGGCAGAGGCGCCCGCAGAGCAGCCCTGCATTATGATCGGCCAGACCGAGAGTGTGAGGAAGCTGCTGCCCGACGTCGACTGGAAGTCGCTCGGCCAGGATGGCATCGTGATCAAGGCCAAGGGGCACCATCTGATCCTCAGCGGTGGGCGCCCTAGGGGCACACTTTACGCGGTCTATACCTTTCTGGAGGATATTGTCGGATGCCGCTGGTGGACATCCTCGGAGGAGGACATTCCCCATCGACCGACCCTGGCATTCCCAGCGCCTAACATCACCTACGTTCCCCCCTTGAGCATCCGGGATAACGACTACGCCGATGTTGGATGGAACGCCCCAAGTCCTCTGTTCTGCGTCAAGCTCAAGAACAACGGCCACTTCAACCATATTCCGGACGATCTGGGGGGCCACTGCACGGTGGTGCCGGACTATGGCCATACCTTCTTCACCCTCATGCCCCCGAAGAAGTACTTCCACGAGCACCCTGACTGGTACAGCCTGTTAAACGGCAAGCGGACGTTTACGGACTGGTCCGACTCCCAGCTATGCCTCACTAACGTCGAGATGCGCAAAGAGTTGGCCAGAAACGCCCTGGAGATATTGAGGAAGAATCCGCAGTCCAGGATCATCCAGGTCGGTCAGATGGACGGGTACGGGCAGTGTCAGTGTGATGTTTGCAAGGCCGCAACCGAGCGGGAGGGATCGGCCTCTGGCGCGCTGATCGAGACGGTCAACGTGGTCGCCGAGGCAGTAGAGAAGGAATTCCCCGATGTCCTGGTCAAAACCCTGGCGTACCACTGGACGCGCAATCCTCCGCTGCACGCGCGGCCCAGGGACAACGTGGTAGTCCAGGTGGCTGGCCTCGAGTGCGACTTCGCTCAGCCGATGGACAGCGAGGCCAACGCCGGTTTTCGGGACGATATTGAGGGCTGGAGCGCCATTACCAAGAACCTGTGGCTCTGGCACTACACTACGAACTTCGTTAACTCCGTCCAGCCCTACCCCAATATCTTCAATATCGGCCCGGACGTCCGATTCTTCGTGAAGAACCACGCCACCGGCATTTTCATCAACGGTGACGGTTTCTGCAATATTGGAGACTTCGTCCGCCTGCGCGCGTGGGTCATCTCGCACATGCTGTGGGACCCCTCCCAAGATGCGGTGCAGCTTGCCCGTGAGTTTACACACGGCTACTACGGCCCGGCAGGCCCCCACGTCTTCGCCTATCTGGAGCTCGCCCACAACGCCGTCAAGCGCTCGGGAATGAGACTGAACCACGGGAACTACTACGATACCACCTTCTTCAGTCTGGAGGAGATGAACGAGGCAACCAGACTGTGGCAGAAGGCCGAGGCGGCGGTAGCGGACAAGCCCACGCTGCTGGCACGGGTGCGCCGAGAACGGATTTCGTTTGATCTGGTATGGCTGCAGAACTGGGCTTGGCTCAAACGCGAGGCGGAGCGGACGGGTCGGGAGTTTCTTGGGCCTAATGACGTGATGGCCGGCTGTGACGCGTATCTGAAGACCGCCCTAGAGTTCATTAGTGCGCCGTATAGACGGTCCGGCGATCCCAAGGTGTACTTCGTGACCGCAAACACCCGGGCCGATGCCGCGCCTGCTCTGCGCAAGCTCTGCCGCCAGCAGTTGACGCTTTACTCCGAGAAGCCGTCTGTGCTCCCGAAAGAGGTGCGCGGCCTGCCGGAAGACCAGTATGTCATTCTCCAGTCAGAACCATACGAGGAGTTTCTGACAGGAGGGGCTGAGTTGGTCGATGACCCGCTGGCTTCCGACGGCAAAGCAGTGCGGCTCGCCAAGTATCTGTCCGCCGCAAAGTGGTTCACCCGGGCACGCTTCACCGGCAAGTGGCGGTGTTACGCGCAGGTGCGCAGCGAGGCGAAGCAGATGACGGACAACGCCTTCGAGTTTCAGACGTTTGATATGTTCATCTGGCCGTATCGTTCGATTGTGCAGGAGGTTGTGCCACTTAAGAAGGTCAGCCCAGATGCATACCAGACATATGATCTGGGAGTTCATGAGCTGAAGTCGGGGATAAACCTGCGGTTCAGACTCACAGGAGTAATCCCGTTCTATGTGGACCGCATATTCCTGGTACGCGAGTAGAGGCGCCTCAGTCTATTGGATCGCTACAGCGATACTTACAAGCACCATCAACACTATACAGGAGATAATTACAATGGAAACACAAACAGTGCGAGATAGACTTTGGTTGTGGGGCATGAAAGTAAATGCTCTGCAGATGACGGACAATACTGAGTGGAGCGAATCAACTATGACTACCGAGGAGGCCATCCAGAAAACCGGTATCACGAACGTGCTAATGGCCGGTGGATTGCCTCTGACTCGTGAGACACTGAACTCCATGCCCTCAGCCAGGCGCATCATCGCCAAATGGAGTCTGCACTCGCACTCCAAGGAGAAGGGAATGTACCTGGACTATGACCGTTGTGTGGCCGCTCTGCGGGACGCCAAGGCGTTGGCCGCGATCGACACCCGCGTTGAGTCGTTTCTCATAGATGACTTCAGCACCGGAAGCATCGACGCCGGGGTGAAGCCTGAGCACCTCGCCCAGCTCCAATTCGTCAACGCAGCAGAATTCCCCCATTTGCCACTACACGGCACCGTATACACTATGACCTTGGACCGGCCTCAGCTTCCCGCTTTGCTGCCCTACTTCGCCGCTTATCTAACGCCGCTGTGGCACGCCACCGACATTGAGCGATTGCCTGGCGATGTAGATCTATTAGCTGCACTCAGCGGTGGCAAGCCCCAGCTGTTATGCATCTACTTGTATGACTTTGGCAATGGCCAGCAGCTATCTTATGAGCTGATGCACCGTCAATTAGAGGTAGCAAAGATGCTGCTGAGCGGCGACAAAGTCTATGGCGTGGTCATCCTGGGCACCTGTATGATGGACCTTGACTGGGAGGCCAATCGCTGCTTCTATGACTGGCTCGATGAGAATGGAGATCAACCGCTGGACTGAGCATACACAGCGGTCGGATGCGGCCGGCTGCCTCCGCGTAGTGCGATAGGCTTCGTGGCGAGTTACATCGGGGAAGCTTCCGTCATTACGTGGGCATCTGTGCATATCAACCAGTGCAGGAAACTTATCGGTGTAGTACTCGTTGCTACCAATGGGCTCCATAACATTAGAAGCCCGGGGCAAGATCCCGGAAGCCCACGCGCACCCAGGTAGTTGCTATCTGCCTGTTAGTAATACTCACCCAGCGATAGCCAATGCCGTCATTCTTCCGCCCCACGTTGTCACTGTGATCCCCCATCATTGCACCGTTGATGACGTGCAGCGCCCCCCGTGGGCCAATATCCATCCGATTCAGGTGGCGATGGGCGCTGAAAGTGGCGATGAGGTGATAGGGCTCGAGCAGTTCGAATAACTCGCGCGAGTTCTCCACACCCCAACTATCACTACCCCACTTAGCATCAACGTATAGGGCATGATGGCCAAACAGGATAACCGGCTTGCCTCTCGGCATAGCGTCGAGGTCAGTTTTCAACCAGGCTAATTCCGGATCAGCTATTATGCCATAGCGGTCAGGGACCGTCTTCTCTGTGTACAGCATTACAAAATGCACGCCTCCCGCATCGAATGAATAGTACGGTTCGGTGTTAAATGCAGTGCGGAAAGGCTGGGCGGGATCGTCCCCCCCGAGCATATCTGTGTTGCCCATCCCGAAATAACAAGGGACTTCCGCCTTCTGGGCAAGGCGCTTCAAGAGACCGAACGCATCCAGCAAGACCTGCTGGCTCTTCCCCTGGCCGTACTGGAGATCACCGTTGAAAACGATGAAGTCGGGCCGCTGCTCCTTCAATCGTAGCATTATCGTTTCGCATTCGCCGGTTGGGCCATCAGGCCGCAGATGAATGTCGTTAATGACAACAAAGCGGCACGATACGTCTTTCTCACCCCATTTTACCAGCTCAGCAATGGGGACTTCAGTTCGGTCTACGACATCAGATAGTTCGTCAATAATCAACCTTTCGCTTGCCTCCTGTGCCGTGCTGACGGTACTGCTAAGCGTGCCGGCGACGGCCATCAGCGTAGCCTTCAGAAAGTTACGGCGCGAGACCCCACCACCTTTGCTGGTCGTGGGCGCTGAGTGACTCACCGGTTCCTCAGGGTGGTTGCAATTCACATGATCCCTCCCACTGGCGAATGGCACCAGTACTCCCCAGCTACTTCACCAGCTTAAGGACGGTTCCCTCCCCTGGAGCCAGGCGCATCTGGAAGGTAGTGCGGCCGGGCGGAGAGACTATCGATACAAACGCGCTCCCGCCGGTGTCTTCGGAAGTGGTGTAGTACCGGCTGTTAACAGCCATTGGTTTGCGTGGCAGTAGCGGGACCTGGCAGTGAGAGCCGATGGTAAGGCGTACTACTAATGGTTCGGCCACTGAGCAGGACCTGCCCTTGTCCATATCGGGTCGAGACTAATATTGGTCTCCGCTCGTCCCTGACCATTACGCAGATTGCATCGTCACCACGCCTCACATGTAGGTGCTATTTCCAATCCTCATCATTACCAGCATAGCGGTACCGAAGCCCATTGCCAAAGGTGCTTTCGAGTAGCGTAGCATCAGCAAATCCATACGGGTCATAAATCCCGGGAACTCCTGAGGCGATGAGTGTACCTCCGGCCTTGGTCCACTGCAGGAGCTTACCGGCCAAGCCCGGTGGGAAATATGGTGCGTACGGCACGATGATTGCTCGGAAGCCCGACAGATCTTCCTCGCCACTCACCACAACTTCTTCAGGGACAAAGCGGAAATCCAGGTCATGAGGTGTGAGAAATCGCTCAAAGCGAATCAGTTCGGTGTTGATCGTTGAATAGGCAGCAAAGGGGGCAGGGCAAAGACCAAACACCCAGTGAGCACAATTAGCAACAGCGGCGTTCTTCTGGCAAGTTGCACGGTCCTCCTCACCTCTTGCTCGGCATCGCCACCCAGGTACACCTAATGAGATCTGTCACGGGCGCCGTGAAACGGAAGGCTCTCACAGGCGAAACCGTAAGTCATAGCGGAAGTTCGCAAGAGCACCGCAACACCTACTCATATTATGGGCAGGGCAGGTGGAAGTCAATGGCGAAGTATAATAAACTGGCGATCAGTTATAACAATCCTCAGCAACCCAAAAGGGAATAACCCATAATGGCACGGCTAATGACTTATCGGGCTCTATTGTTGCTTTGCGTATCAGTGAGTACTGTAGTGGGGTTGTCTGACCAGGTATCCCAACGACCACTCCCCTCGGATGATGCTGCGAAGTTGCGCGATGTAATGTGGCTTTGGGCCCTTGATCTTCACGACCTGAAGACCGCTCATAACCTCGGAATAACCAATATCCAGAGAGCAATAGGTCACGACCTCGTCCCGCTTAGAGAGGGAGAGCAAGAGCTGCTGAACACCAGTGGCCGTGTAACTTGTGAAATAAACGCTGGAAATGACTTCAACTTCGCCCCACAACTGACTCAGGTACAGGCTTGGGCACGCGAGTTTCCCAATATTGAGGCGGTTCTGTTAGATGATATGAGTACTGGGAAAATTAGCCGTGGGCTACGTCCTGAACACCTGGCTCGCTTGTGCCGCCAGCTACAGAGCGAGCCGCGGCCCCTGTCACTATGGGGGGTCATTTACACTATGAGCATAGATCCCCAGCGGCCCCAATACGTCGCCAACATAGCTGATTACATGCGCTACCTGGATGTGATCAGTCTGTGGACATGGCAGGCGAAGGATATTCCGAAAATGGAAGAAAATCTGGCGCGCTGTGAGCAGCTTAGTGGCGGCAAGCCCGTGATGCTGGGCCTTTACCTTATGGGTGTTCCCCAGGATTTAATGGAGCAGCAGTGCGAGCTGGCCCGCAAGTGGGCCCACGAAGGACGCATTATGGGTATGCTTTTTCTGCTTGGTCCGGGGGGAGATTATGATGCGGATACCCCAATACTGAACTGGTGGCGAGCCTGGATTGAGCAAGTTGGCGATGAGCCGCTGTAGATTGGTAACTTTGGCACTCCTCAAGGAAAGAGGCAAGCTATGATGCAATTGCGAAGGCTGTCGGTATCCGTGCTGTTAGTCTTCATTGGAGTCATCGCTGTCGTGGCCTTGGCCCCCAGCGCTGAGCAGGACAACGCCCCAGAAGGGCCGCCGGCCAAGACCCTTCGCGACACAATGTGGTTGTGGCTAAATCCGCCTGCTGACCCCGACGATGATTATATAGGGATCCCTAACGTCATGATAGCTGCACCGCCCGCCGCAAGCACCGTAGAAAGGATTGAACCAGTCGCAGACCGTGGGCGAGTAGTCTGCGAAATAACCCCAAGTGATGGCTTTGATTTCACTGCGTCACTGGCTGCTGTTCAGAACTTGGCTCGGCAGTTTCCCTCTATTGAAGGGGTGGTCGTGGACGACATGTCCAGTGTCCTGGTTAAGTCGGCAGGTATGGAGGCGAAGGTGTTGTCCTCGCTGTGTCGCGCATTACAGGCCCGACCGCGGCCACTTTCCTTGTTGGGCGTAGTGTACACAATGAATATCGACCCTGATAGTCCTCACTACGTCCCCAACATCGCGGACTATATGCGCTTCCTGAATGTAATAGTGTTGGCCGAATGGCACGGGGCCAACCTTCCGCAGTTAGAGGAAAGTCTGACACGCTGCGACGAACTTAGTGGCGGCAAACCGGTGATACTGTGCCTCTATCTTCATGACTTCGGTGGAGGACGGCCGATGCCGTTAGATCTGATGGAGCTGCAGTGTGAAACTGCTCGCCGCTGGCTGCATGAAGGTCGCATTAACGGTATCGTCTTCTCGCCCTCATTTGTGCGAAACAATAGGCAAGACGCCGAAGCCGTAGAGTGGATTCGGCGGTGGATCCAAAGAGTCGGGGATGAACCATTATAGTTATAGATAGTATATCCCAGGCAACCCTGGCGACAGGGCTGCACAGTAGCAAGATGCGTACGCTTAGCATGAAACACTTAATAGCCTCACTAACTGTGGCTATGCTGCTGTTGGGCACCGGGACAGCAGGTCAAACCGCGACCTACTATGTCGCTCAAAATCATCCCCAGGCATCCGACAGCAACCCCGGCACCGAGGCGCTGCCCTGGCGGACGCTCACGCATTCCTGCGCCGTGGCTGAGAAGGGCGACACTGTTTGGGTGAAGACCGGTCTGTATCACGAGACACTGGAGCCTCACAATGACGGCGTGACGTTTCAGGCATTCGGCGACGACACGGTGGTCATCGCCCCGGCCAGCAAGATCATTGATCCTACGGCTTGGAGCAAAGTAGCCGATCGTCAGTATGTCTATCAGTGTAAGGCGGACGCAGAGGGAAAGATGTTGAGAGTGGACGGACTGGCCCTGCAGTTTGAGCAGATCACGGGGATCAAGGTTGCAGTTAACCCTGCGACTGGTGAACGCCTAAGTACGCCCGTGGACCGCCACTTTGAAGATACCGATATCAGGCGTTGGACAAGGTTAGAAAATGGCGTACTGCAAATCAACTTGGGAGGGGATGACCCCGCCCAACATCGGGTGGAATTAGTACCCGCGGACTTCACTGGCATTCGCCTGACCACCAACGCTTGTCGCGTTAAAGGCTTTGAAGTGCGCGATGCACAGACGGGCATTTTTATTGGCAGTGAGCGCAATACTGTTGAAGATTGCCTGGTGCGCGGTGCCGGTGAGGGCGTAATACTGAAAGGTTGGGCCAATACCCTGCGCCGGTGTACCCTGATTCAGTGTTGGATGGGCATCAATGCTGGCGACTGTGACGGCGCGCATCTGATAGAGGAGAATTTCATCATCGGAACCGGCCATCCGCTGTTACGCAACCGCAGCCCTCAGACTGACCTTAACAACCCCTGGGGCCCCCGCTGCAGTGTGCGGTTTGGTAACATCAACTTCTGTGTATTCCGTCACAACGTAGTAGCCGACGGCGTATGGGCGGGATGGTGGCCCGATGTCAACTGTTACAGTAACTACTTTTATGGTAATTTGCTGTGGCGAATTACCGACCGCGGGATCTACAATGAATACCCGGCGAATGACTCGCGGATTTTCTATAACGCCATTGTAGGCTGTAACGATGGCATCACCTACCGCTTCTGCTGGCACACGATGACCATGTACAATTACCTGGCCAACAACAGAAACACCGGGATAGCCTTCTGGGGGCCACATCTGGATGCTCCGTACCTGTTTGACAATCTTATCGCGAAGAACCTGGTCACGGGCAGTCGAGTCTACCTATCATTGCAGGACCACCAGGGACTGAAAGCCGGGCTGCCTATGGGATGGCCGGGGGGCGCTGAGATGTCGGCCTCCGCCAGGTATCGGATGCTCTCCAACATATTCGCCAATAACTTGTATCGCGGGCAGCCGGGCGATAGTTTTGCCGATTTCAATGGCGTCAAATTCTCCTCGCTCGCGAGATTTCAAGAGTTCACACATATGGAACAGGGCAGCCGCATGGACGACAACGCCCGCATGGAAGACCTGGCCCTGGGCCTGTACACCGTCCGTGTGCCGGAGAGCTTGCGACCGCAGCAGCCAGTCCCCCTGGTGGGCAATCCCCTCCGCCAGGGGGTCCACACTGATCCCCTGCCAGTCGCGGCGGAGGATGCTCCCTATTTCTGGAGCCAGGGCGACGCTAACTCCCTGCGCCGTGCCGGTGGCGCTCCAAGGCCCTTGCCGGCTTTCGGCTATAGCTATGAGTGGCCTCACTTCCAGAAGCCGGTGCGCCGCCTCATCCGGGCGCAACCCGGCGCGGACCCTAACCAGCCCTTGCCAGACGGCGCAGAGCCACAGGTCTGGCTGGAATGTGCAACCCAGAAACATCTTGTGGGCCGCATTCCTGCCGAAGGTTCAGGGTTCTGGAGCCCCAGCCTGCCCACGGTGCCCGGCGCCAGAATAGAGGTCTCCGCGCAGGTAAGCGGCGAGGACATCACGCCCGTCGCACCTGATGGAGGTCCAGTTATTCTCGTATGGTTCCAATCGTTGACCGGGCAACACATTCAGAAGGTGGTGCTGTTTGGCAAGCAGCCTGACGGACGGGTCGTGGGAGAGGCGCCTATGGCGGGGACCTTCCCCTGGCGCAAGATTCGGGCTAACGTCATCGCGCCGCAGACCGCTAAGCGCTTTGCCATCTTTCTGGGACTGAAGCCCGCGCAGGGCACAGTGCGCTATGGCGACATCTATATCAAGACCCTGCCGGGGCTATCGCCGCCTGTGCCGACGGTTCAGCCCCGCCGGTATGAGTCCATCAGCCTGGGTGCCTACTTCAACCGCAACTTGGATAAAGACACTGGAGCCGCGCCTGGTGCTCCCCCACCCGAGGAGTTTCCGCGGGACTATTGTGACTTGCCTATCCTTGACCTTTCCGCAGTGAAGCCAGGACAGTACATGGCTGGGCCCGTCCCCTTCGTGGTGACGGGCCGCGCCATCGCCCTGCGCTGCTTCCGCCGTCCGCCAGCAACGCTGCCGCTGGAGATGAACGACATCACCATAGGCCGGCAGGTACGAGCCTTGTACTTCCTCCATGCTGGCCCGATTCAGATGGGAGCGCAAGAGTACTGGCGATACTTGATACACTACGCGGACGGACAAGTCGTAGAAGTAATTCCGGTTAAGTCAGCAGAGCACTTGCATTATCGGCAAAACTACTTCGTTCCTCAGGCACAGTTGCAGGCGGCGGTAGTGATTGATTCGTGTGCCAGTATCGGTCCAGCCCTGCGGTGGATCAATCCTCGGCCGAAAGTGGCCGTTGAGTCGGTGGACTTCCGTTCTATGGATGCCGGTCAGGCGGTGCTGCTAGCGATAACTGCGGGCCACAACGAGTGGGCCTGCAACGACTCAACTATCCTTTACAACACATGTATCGAAAACCAGAATGGCTTCGTGTGGCGTGATTGTCAGCGGATGTTGGGTCAATACAACTATATAGCTGACAACAATACCGGGGTAGGCACCTGGGGGGGCTTTCAGCATCCCAGCCCCACTGACAACATCTTCCGCAATAACTTGGTATTGCATAGCGATTGCGGGCGGAAGCTGGACATCCCTGCGGTAGTCTGGCTGGTGGCTATCGGTAAAGCCCCGGAAGACTTCCAGGACGAAGCCGCCGGCTGGTGGAGTCCCAGCCTGCCCACCGTACCAGGCGCCAAGATCCGCTTCTCTTTCCTGGTCGCCGCTGAGAACCTGGAAGCGCCTACTGAGGATGGTGTTGTCGCATGGATACGCTTCTCCTCTGCCACCAACCAGCACGTCACCAGGCAGTTTGTGTTCGGGAAGAACGATGAAGGCCAATTAGTGGGGCAAGGTCCTTACAAAGGTAGCTTTTCCTGGCGCAAGGTGAACGCCACTGTGGTAGCGCCAGAGAAGGCAGAGCGCTTCGCGCTGTTCTTCGGCGTGCGGCCGTGCAAAGGGATGGCTCGCTTCGCCGACATAGACGTCCAGACCAAGCCGGGAGAGCCTCCCGCCGAGGATGAGCCTGAACCAACTGGCAAAGCTGGAGCCATGGACCTCGAGCAAGAAGTGCGCAACCTCATCAGAGAGCAAGCCAATGATTGATACATTTCCCTATCATCGGGCGGAACCACTAACAGGTAGGAGTGGTATCATGGACTTGCCGATTCCTCTGGGGCTTAATGAGTTATTGGCATTCGCAGGAATCAATGCACCAAACAACGAACGTTTTATATACTAAGAAATAATGGACGAACTCAGAGTTCAGCAGACGTCTCTGCCAGTATCGCATCAGCCTTCCCGCCATCCCGGTGTCACGTGGCGAGCCATATTCATTGGCATTCTCCTCATCCCGCCGAATGCCTATTGGATTGCCCAGATGGAAAGAGCTCGTCTGACCGCCTTTCCCACTGTCTTCTCGCTGTTTTTCAACGCAGTATTTATTTTGCTGCTTCTGTATTTGAGTAACACGGTACTGCGCCGATTTCTACCTCGCTTCGCCTTGTATCAATCGGAGCTGTTGGTCATCTATTCTATGCTCTGTATTAGCACGGCAGTCTCTGGCATTGACTTCATTCAGACCCTAATGCCGATGTTCACCTATTCCTTTTGGATGGCCAGTCCTGCGAACAAATGGGATGAAATTCTTAACCCCTACATGCCCAAGTGGCTGACTGTCCAGGAGCCAGCCGCCGTCAGAGGGTTTTACGAAGGCGGAACATCGCTCTATGAACCGCATATTTGGACCGCCTGGATAGGTCCAGTGGCGATGTGGACCGGTTTCATCATGCTCCTACTTCTGGTACTGATTTGTATGAATGTAGTGCTGCGGCGGCGATGGCTTGACGCAGAGCATCTGGCCTGTCCGCTAATCAGCTTACCCATTCAAATCTTGGTGGCCGCAATCGAGATATGGAATAGCCTTGCCTTCTACTATCCAGTTATGCCAGTTGTTCCTATTCTTGAGGAAAACCTGGCACGAAATATTAAAGCCCGCCCCTGGAATGCAGTACGCTGGGTCCCGCGGTCTTTTATTCCTTTCCTGATAGGTCTGGGATACTTGATGCCCAGCGACTTCCTCTTCTCTTGCTGGTTTTTCTACCTATTCTGGAAGGCAGAACTCGTCTTTAGTGCTGCGTTTGGTCTTGACCAAATCAAGGACTTTCCCTTTGCTAACCTTCAAGGACTTGGTGCCTACTTGCTCTTTGCGATCTATGCTACATGGCTGGGACGAGGTTACTTCCGGCGGCTGCTTACCCTCATGATAAAGGCTCCATCCCAGCTATACGATGAACAAGAACCACTTCCCTATCGGATGGCAGGGCTGGGCATTGTTTTGGGGCTAGTCGGCTTGATCTGGTTCAGTACTGCAATGGGCTTAAGCCTCCCTACCAGCATCGCCATTTTCTTCATATATGTTGTCCTGGCGTTAGCCATTAACCGGATGCGCGCCCAATTCGGCACTCCAGTTCACGACTTGCACTTTAGCGGGCCAGACGTTGTGCTTATCTCGGTTTTCGGCAGTCGTTCGTTCGCACCGGTGGAGCTCGTCGGCATCGCTATCCTTTCGTGGTTCAATTCGGTCTATCGGAGTCATCCAATGCCTCACCAACTGGAGGCATTTAAGATGCAGGAGCGTACCGGCGGTAGCTACAACGGGATCGTGCTGGCCCTGATGCTCGCTGGACTGTTGGGCACGATAGCCATTTTCTGGAGTTTTTTGCATATCTACTACCATTTGGGTGCCCAAGCTCAGGGCGGACGCTT
>JALGTJ010000178.1 GCA_029821415.1 Candidatus Zipacnadia bacterium | reverse complement strand
TGAGCCAGCTCATTGGCAGCCTGCGGGTCGGTAGTATTCAGGTCCAGCGAGTAGTAGTCGCTACGCCGCAGCTCTTTGAGCGCCTCGGCATAGCCCAAACGCCGCCGGATGGACGAAGCGGCGGTCAGGGCGGTAACATCGGGTATCTTCAGGCTGACCAGCAGTTCAACCGTCTGCATTTGAACCTCCCGGCTCTCTTGGAACTTCTGTTTTGCTCAGTGCGGCGTAGTGACGTTGGGTGGCGGGCTATCAGTGAACCGCTACAAGTAGGGCCTGGCGCAAGGACTCAAAAATCAGCCGGCCGGGCCCGGCCTGTTGCATAGCCTCAACTTTGCCCCAGGCCTGGCGCTTGCGCTCTCCCCAATCGTTGGTCAGTTCGGAAGGCATCTGGCGGAGGAAACTGGCTCGCTCCGGATGGGGCATCATCGCCAGCACATTGCCAGCCGGATTACATAGCCCGGCGATATTCTCCATAGCCCCGTTGGGATTGATCTCGGGGCTGTCATCAATACGCCCGTCAGCATCACAGTACTGAAAGACAATCTGGTTGTTTGCTTGCAACTCCTGGACTATGTTCGGGTCGCGGGTAGTAAATCGCCCTTCGCCGTGAGCTATGGGCACGGGCCAGATGTAGTCAGCGGGCATTTGGCTCGTCAGCGCGCAGCGCCCCGGCGGGCAGCTATGCTTCAGATATACCCAGCGGCAGCAGAAATCGCCGATGCGGCCGGCAGGATCCGGGTAGTTGGGCGCCAGGCCCATCTCCACCTGGCCAGGTTCAATACCGGGGATAAGCCCGGCCTCGACCAGTACCTGAGCACCGTTGCAGATACCCAGCACGGGCTTGCCATACTCGGTTACCTGCTCGAACATCGTGGTCACGATTGGTTCTTTGGTAGCGATCACCCCGGCGCGGACGCGGTCCTGATAGGAGAAGCCGCCTCCTATTATGTAACCGTGGTATTCCGCCAAGCCGGCCGGATCGCGGTTCCAGCGGAAGATGTCGCAGGATATGCCGGCGGCCTCCGCTGCCCGCTGAGATTCCCACTCGCAGTTGGAACCGGGAAATTGAATCAGGGCAACGCGTGGCCGCCCCTCGGTTGGGTCTTCCATCAGCAGTACTCCTCCCTGCTGTAGCAACAATGTAGAGTAATTATATCTAAGGACTCGGGTTTGGACAAGCGCGACTGCGGTATATGCATAATAGTTGACGTCAGGCGGCCGACAGCGTACAATGAACGGGTAACCTATCTCTTCCTAACGGCAGGTCTGGGACCGAATTATGCCTATGAAGCGTAGCATAACGGTAGTTTCTCGCATTGCAGCCGTTCACCTGCTGTTGATATCAGGCTTACTATTGACTGCTGGCTTATCCTTAGCGGCGAGTCCGGGCCTGCTGGGGCCGGACTATCGACTGAGTCCGGGCGATGTGCTGCAGGTGGAGGTCTTTGGTAATGCCGATATGTCGGGCGCTTACACGATGGGGCCGGCGGGCACCATAACAATGCCGCAGCTTGGCCAGGTGTACCTGCGGGGTATGACCGTGGAACAAGCGCGCCAGCATCTCACTGAGCGGCTTGGTGAGTTTTTGCGGCTGCCGTATGTGGTTCTGAGCATCCGGGAAATCGAGTCGGTACGCAAGGTCTATGTCTCCGGCTATGTTAAGACCCAGGCGCCGCTAATGCTCCCGTTTGGCGCAACTGTGGTTGACGCAGTGCTCGGGGCAGGCCTTACCGAGCTTTCTGATCTGGCTCACGTACGGGTGACCCACCCCGGTGAGCAACCTAAGGTGCTGGACCTCAGCGGCATCCGCACCGAGCAGCCCATTGACATAACTGAACGCGTGCAATACGGCGATATAATATATGTGCCCAAGGTGCGCGACCGCATCGCGGTGCTGGGCTATGTGGAAAATCCCACGACCGTGCGGATCCCCGTCGGTGAGCAAGTCCGAGGTCAACTGCCCTGCTAATTCACCAGGACCAGCGTAGTGAGACGATAGATTTGCACCGGCTGATGAAAGAAGGGGATATCTCCGAGAACAAGGTGTTGCAGGCGGGCGATGTGCTGGTCATCAATGAGGCACGCAGCATATCTGTGGTGGGAGAAGTGAATAGCCCAGCTACCTTCCGCAGCGGCGAGTCGGTCAGGGTGCTGCAGGTGTTGGCCAATGCTCAGGGCTTTACGCAAAAGGCGGATTTGGCAGAGGCCCGGGTCTACTCTCCGGACGGCACGATGCGTCCTGTTGATATTGAGGCACTCTGGGAAAAGGGTGATCAATCCCAGAATATTGAGCTTTTCCCCGGCGACATATTGGTGATCCCTGAGAAGAAGCCGGAAACAGTGCTGCTTGCCGGTGCGATTGAGCAGCCCCGGTTGTTGGACATTGCCGGTATTGAGGAG
The DNA here is from genome assembly GCA_029821415.1 of Candidatus Zipacnadia bacterium. GTDB lineage: Bacteria > Armatimonadota > Zipacnadia > Zipacnadales > Zipacnadaceae > JALGTD01. Next base: position 8,546 of record JALGTJ010000178.1, on the reverse strand, counting down.
CGCGACATCCTGCGCATCGTGACCCTGTCGGGCCCTACCAAGATGGCGGACCTGCGGCGTGTGACTATCTACCGTCAGGAAAACCCCATCACTGTTGACGTCAAGGCTATGATGGACGAGGGCCAACTGGCGGATAACATAGACGTTGAACCGGGCGACATCGTGATGGTACCGGAGAAAGAGACGCTTTATGTACTCGGCGCCGTGGGAGTGCAGGGCAAGTTTCCTTGGGAGCCAGACTTGACCGCGCTTGATGTGGTCGCGCGCAGCGGGGGGTTAAGCGAGACAGCCAACACTGAGGAAGTGCACATTCTGCGGCCTGATCCCGAAGCGAAAAAGTGGCAGCACATCGTCGTCTCAATAGGTGATTACAAGAAGGGAATTCCGCCAGACGAGGCGATTCTGGAACCCGCGGATATAGTCTATGTGCCGCCCAAGAAGCCAAAGAAGTCACTGATGGAGCAGCTCCGCGATCTACTGTGGATCGGCGCAACCATGCGCTTGTTCAGGTAAGCTAATGCGCCAGGTCGGCCAGAATCCGAGTCATCTTTGCCACGCCGTGAAGTTCGACCAAGCTGGCATAGTCAGCTACTACGAGACGTTCGGCCCCGAGACTGGTTGCTAACTGTTTTTGCCTCGCCACGCTGGCAGCGTTCTCCAGGTCACTGGTGACCCAGACCCATAACTGCTTACCCCGGCTGGCAACTACGGAGGCCGCGTCAGTATAAGTGGCCATCTTGCTGTCTATCAAACTCTCGTTGTCTTCTCCCACCAGCAGGGATACTGCGTCTACTGCGGCACTGTCGGCGAGTAGTGCCCAGTCGTCGGCTCCGGTATAGCGGAAGCTGGAGGAGGCCAGCGGTGGAGGCATAACTATTGAGCGTAGGCGGCGGTCTACTGCGTGTATGGCAGCCCGGGCGGCCAGCAAAAACATAGCGATGCTATGCCGGCGAAATTCCAGGACCTCTGGTGTCAGGCGCTTGGGCAGTTCTTTGTCATAGGTGCCACGGAACAGCCGCTGGCAGTACTCACAGCGGCAGCTCCAGATGCCGCGCGAATAGTGGAAGGAGGGCTCATCCCACACAAACCCGTTGACTTCCAGCAACCACGCCAGCGTGCGTATGCTGGAGTTGAACCATTCCAGGAAGCGAGGGTCATTGGGGCAAGCCTTTGGGCAGCGCCGTCCCCGATTGTCAATTTGTAGAGTTTGTGGCCAGGTGTGGACGTAGAGGCTGGGAATGCGAGGGTCAGGATCCAGCAGTCGGCCGTAGCCCCAGGGTATGGCATAGCATTCCAGGCCGCTGCGTCGGGCTTTCAGTACGAATGCCGCCATCCGCTCGGTCTGCCAGCGCAGCTCGTCCTCGTAGCAGCCGATGAGCAAACTGCTCACGCCACTACTCGCGATTGCCGCGATATTTACCTTATCCAGCGACTCTATTCCACCAGTGATGGCAAGGCCAATGTCCATAGCAGTTGCTCCCGTATGATTGTGATCGAGTGCTGCTACCAGCGAGGCTCCCCAGGGCAGCCCACAGGTATGGACAAAGAAGGCCTCCAGTTCCTGAATAGCCAGGAAAAGTCGGTCGATTACGAAGGGCACCGGGGTGATGCCGGTTGCTCGGGCGCCGGCGCCAACCAACCGGATCCACATCCGGTGTACCACCATCAGGGGCAACAGAAAGCTGGTTACATAGGTCAGCTTAAGTACCTCAAAGCCGGCTGCCTGCAGCTTGTGGTGTAGCGGCTTGCGGTGATAGCGGCGCAGATGGCTGAGCACTTCATCGTGGGGACTCCACAGCCATTGCAGAGCTGGGACGGTCAGTACCGCCGTGCCGCCAGGTCGCAGCACGCGGTAGAATTCACGGAGGGCCTGATTGTCATCCTTGACATGTTCAATTACATCGCAGCTAGTCAGCACGTCAAAGGCATTATCGGGAAAGTCCAGGCGCTCGACACTGCACTCCACCAGATTGGTCAAGCCACGCTGCTGGCAGAAAGCCAGAGCCTCGGGCGATATGTCGCAGCCCCAGACCTCGCCCAGGTCTGCCAACGAACACATCAACGCTCCCGTTCCTGCTCCCGCATCCAGAATCTTCAGCGGCGAGGCGCCGGCATATTTACTAATCAAGCTGTGCACCAGCCGGCGGCGCGCCACGAACCACCAGTAGGTGTCTTCCAGTTCATACATTTGCTTCAGGTATAGAGCATCCATGCTTGTCTATTATGTTCATAGAACGAATGTTTGACAAATGTCGCAAAATCTGCTAAGCTTACCCAGAAGTCATCAGCTCTGCAAGGCGGGGAATAACTGTGACCAAAGAAGAGATAACCCCACGACGGCAACAGATTCTTGATTACGTGGTCGAGACTACTCGCCAACGGGGATATCCTCCCTCACTGCGCGAAATTGCCAAGGCTGTCGGTCTGAAATCGGCTTCAACGGTGCTCTTTCACCTACGGGTATTGGAAAAGGCTGGCCTGGTAGAGCGTACTCCGTCTCTGAACCGGGCAATCAGGCCGGTCAGTGGCCCCGCCGAGCTTCGGACCGAATCTAACTACGTCCCGATCGTCGGTACGGTAGCGGCGGGCCAGCCGTTGTTGGCTGCAGAAAACATTGAAAGCCGAGTGCTTGTCCTGGAAGAGATGTTTCCCGGCCAGGACCTGTTTATGCTGCGGGTCAGCGGCGATAGTATGATTGAAGCAGGTATTCTCAACGGCGACCTGGTCGTCGTCAACCAGCAAAGCACGGCCGAAGCCGGGCAGATAGTGGTGGCGCTGCTGGAAGACGAGGCCACTGTCAAGTATTTCTACCCCCGCCGGGATGGCATTGAGCTGCGGCCGGCAAATTCTGCGATGGAACCGATTGTCACTACCCAAGCCGAAATCATTGGTAGGGTGGTCGGTGTAATCCGTACCCTTGCTTAGACTGTGTAAGTCCTGTAGCCTACCAGTGTTCCAGCGGCAAGAAATCGGCATCTGTGTAGCAAAGCTAAGTGACATAATCATTGTGATATATTGCTTGGCTCTCGGCGCAACAATATCAAAGTAGCGTCGTCGCGGTCCCACTCGGTGCTGAACTTATGGCTTTGTCGCAGGATCTCATCACTGATCTCCTCAATTGATCCTCCGGCTGCCTCTATACTGCGCGCAACTTGGACGACCCTTTCTACGCCAAATTGCTCCCCGGCTCGGTTGCGCGGCTCGGTTATGCCGTCGGTATAGCAGATGAGCAGGTCCCCAGGCTCGATCTGTATCTCACGCTGCTGATAATTGGTGTCGGGGCGACCGCCGATAACGATTCCGTCACTGGAAAGCTCTTGGTAAGAGTTATTTGCTCGTAATAGCACAGGAGGATAATGGCCACAAGAGACGAAAGTAAGTTTACCTGTATCAGGTTGTAACATGCTGATGAACAGCGGAGCGTAACTGTACGGCTGGAGCACATCATAGACTGTCTGGTTAACTCGATTGGCTATGGCGGCCGGTGGCAGGCCGGCAAGCGCTGCTCCCCGGATTTGCGAGTATATGAGAGACAGGTGGACGAGTCCGTAGGCGCTCTTGCCAGGCATATCGCCCAGGCATATCAGGTATTGACCGTCGGGCAATTCGGCTACTTCGTACAGATCGCCGCCTACCCAGCGGGCTGGCTCAAAACGCAGGGCAACCTGCCAGCCGGGCAGTTGTGGCAAACTGGCAGACAGGATTGTGTCCTGCACGGTCCGAGCTAGTTGCAGTTCATGGGTGAACTGTGCAGTGGCTCGGTATTGCCGGTCCAGTGCTCGCACTAAGAATCCGCCGATCAGCGCGATTAAGAACAGAAACACTGCGCCCTGGTCCCACAGGACGTCCGAGGCTACATTGCTAAGCGCCGTGGGGTAAGTGGCTGCATACCTGACCGCAGTGAATAGGACCAAGGCTGCAGCGGCCGTGCATAGGGAACCAACCAGTTGAAACCATATTGCCCCAATGAGTACTATTATATAATAGATTTGAAAGAGGGACTGCTGCTGGCCTGGACCGATGAGGCGAATGGCAGCACTGACCAGCAGCAAGTCGATAGCAAGGGCGATGAGGCGTTGGTGCGGCAGTGGGCGTACCCATGCAAGGGTCAGAAACAGGGCGGTGGTGAAAACTGTCGCAAGTATCAGCAGTCCCCAGACAAAGGCATGCACCTGGGGGTCGAACGGCGAGAATGTGCCGGCGACGACGAAGGCGATGATAAAGGCAGTGCGAAACAGTCCGACAAAGATATCGGTTTCCCACAAAGGCAAGAGGCGGTCCACTGCCCCGGTGGGTGTGCTATGACGCAGTTGGCTCACCCCCTTCGCAGCTATCTATTCTGACAGTTCTCACTAACTAATAGTTCCCTGCATGAGGAACTTGTTCCTTCCCAGCAGGTGCAGATGCTTCACGAGCAGGAGAAGCTTAGGTGCTATGGCGCTCGACGAGTAACCCGGACGTTGATGACTTTCCTGAGCAGCGACGCAGGATGGTTGAAGACCAGTTGCGCCGGCGGGGAATCGCTGACGAGCGGGTTCTGGCGGCGATGGGCAAGGTTCCGCGCGAACAGTTTATTCCCGAACACCAGCGCCGCTTTGCCTACGATGACAGCGCTCTGTCTATTGGTGAGGGGCAGACCATTTCCCAACCATATATGGTGGCTAAGATGCTGGAGCTACTGGCCTGCCGGCCTGAGCATCGGGTGTTAGAGGTGGGTGCAGGCTCCGCCAGGCGGCGCTCCTCGGGGAGCTGACAGCGGAGGTCTATGCGATCGAGATCGTCGAAACACTGGCTGAGCGCGCTCGTCAAGTCCTGGCTCGCCTGGGCTATGAGAATGTCAGTATCGTGGTGGGCGATGGGACGCTGGGGTATCCGGAGGCGGCCCCCTATGATCGGATTATTGTGGCAGCGAGTCCCTCCGCCACTGGTTGAGCAGCTTGCCGAGGGTGGGCGACTGGTGGCGCCAGTGGGGAGCCGGGGAGTGCAGACATGTATAGTGGGTCATAAAGAAGACGGGGAACTACAAATTGAGGAAAGTATTGGGTGCGTCTTTGTACCACTGATCGGTCGGCACGGCTGGTAGCTGTATCGGGGAAGCGAGGAGAGGGCGATGCGTCTGATTTCTTATGATGCTCACGTCAATCTTGATGCAGCCTCGGAGACATCCGAGGTGGGCCAATTCGTGCGCGCCGCCGAGGCTGCCGGTCTGCAGGCGGTTGCCCTGGTTACCAGTTACGCGGCTGCTGGGAGTAGCGCGGCTGATGCCGCCGAGCGATTGCGCGTGGTTGCCTCGGCCAGCCGGGTGCAGGTAATCCCGGCGCTGCAGACAGAAATACTGGATACCTCGGGCCGAATCCGTGCCCCAGCCAGCATCTGCCAGTCTTTCCCCTTGGTGTTGGTCAATCTGGGTGAGCAGACCGCCGCGGTGGGCCATGATGTGCCAGTCCGCTGGGCGCAACTGATAGACAATATTTTTGCTTCCTTGATGGGTGCGATCGGTACGGGGTTGGTTAATGTCCTGGCCTATCCCTTCAATTTGGGCCGGTTCCCGGCGCCGGTGACTCCCGGCGAACTGCCCACCGATCGCGTGGAGGAGTTAGGGGACGCAATGGCGGCGGCAGAGGTAGCCTGCGAGTTGTGCAACCGGGCCTGGTGGTGGTATCCCGACCTGTCAGTAGACGAATTCACCGAAGAGTTTGCCCGAGTGTTGCAAGCCTTCTCGCGGTGTGGCGTCAAGTTTATCGCCGGCAGCGATTGCAGCGATATCAACGGAGTTGGCAACCTTCGTTATGTGCAGCGACTGATGCAGGAAGCTGGTATCCAGCGATCGCAACTGGTTGATATTGCCCAGCTTTGAACCGAGAAGCTGGCTGGGGTGAGACGAGTTTGACCCATCTGATTAGCAAGCCACTATGAGTTCCCGAATCCCCAGGGCCGGTCACCACCATGTTCCGGCCAGTGGGGGCCGTAATTCTTCACCGGTGGGCGTGGGGCCAGTTGCCCCAGCCAACCGGCGTGGGGATTCTTGAAATTGAAGCTCAGGCTAACGATCTCCAGGGGTTGGACGCGGACATAGACCGCCTGCTGATGATTGGTCCGTGCTTCGTCACTCAGGGAGAACAATCCCTGGAAGCGTCGCTCGACAAACCGCTCTGAATAAGATAGCCGCAGCAAGTGCATCTGCAGCGGAAGTGCCCGTAGCACCACTGCGACATCTATTGGCTGCGAAGTATTGTTCCACATAAAGAGGATACCTTCGTTCTTTCGCATAAACGAGCGGTAGATAATTGGTTCATCTATCCGTCCGGAAAATCCCTCTTTGTCCGCCAGCCCTCGCAACGGCACCGTGCCCGCCAGCTCGCGTGTCAATTCCTGCAGCGCCATAAGTACCGGTGACGGGAGCGGGTTCTCCTGCACTGGGTCGACTAAGTCTGCTGGAAACGTGGCGGCGGTGCAGCCCTGGGCAAAGCCACTGATCAGCAGCCGACCCAGCATCAAGGCGTCCAGACGCGCCTCGCCAGTCCCTCTGACAGGCAAGCGGTCCAGGAAGAGCGGGAGGCGCAATTGCCGCTGAGTCAATGTTTGTCGGAGGCTGGCAAAGTCATACCGCGCGTCAAAATCCGTCCAAAACGAACTGGGTTGCTGCCGAAAACGACCATCTATCTTCTCGGTAAGGACGGCGCCGTGCGGTAGCGCACTAATGTGTAAACCGACGGAGCCAACAGCGGTGCCCATACCGGCATCCAAGGCCTGCGCAAACTGAGGTGAAGGTATCAGGCCCTCATCGGAGGTGACTACCGGTAGGGGCGGACTTATGATGGCAGCTTGCGAAGGTTCGCTTCGTATCTGCTCAGTAGCAGAAGCTACTGCGGCAGCGATCGCGCTGCCGCTGCTTTGCTGCATTGAAGCAGGCAGATACAGACCCACCAGGGAGGGCATCCAGTTGACTTGCGTTGCCTTAGCACGGGCCAGCATTGTGGAGGCATCATTGCCCAGCGGCAGTGAGAGGATGACTTGACCAGCCACTTCATTTAGCTGCTGGCTGGTTGTGCTGGTAAGAGCAAACTCTGCAGGCATACGCATCTGAAGGAACTGGGCTATCTCACGGAGATCAGGCAGGGCAGTGGCAAGTGGTTCCAAGTCGAGTGAAATGCCAATGGTAGGATAGCGCGGCTCGCAGACTACCTCAATGGGGACCACCACTGTCTCGGAGCCGGAAGACAATTTAACCTTGATCCAGTGATTGCCAACCTGCAGCATCTGGACAGGCGGGCGAAACAGTGTGGTTCCGCCGGCGGCGAAAGGCACGGTGAAGGTGGGCATATAAGCCCCAGGTGGGCCCTGCAGGCTGATAGTGAGGTCCTTTTCAACATCGCCGCGGTTGGTGACCAGAACCACCATCTCGTGGCGGACGCCCTGGGCCACCGTCACTTTTGCCGGGAAGGTGATGCGCAGGCCATTTACGTCTGTGAGCATCTCTCGTTCGGTGCCCACTGTGCGCCAGCGCCCGTCCAGACTATCCGGCGGCTCCCAGCCGACCGGCAGCGGCTCCGGACTGGTTGCCGCCGGCAGGTCGGCCAGCGGGCCCGGCTTGCGCTCAAGAGCCGTCCAGTCGCTCAGTTCTATATCCTCAACTGTCCACTGGCCCTCTCCGCCGACGGCGCCGATTGCCAGGCGCAGAGCCTCGGTTCTGTGAGCTACCAGGCCCAGTTCAATCTTATGATTTCGGTCGTCCTTGACTTCGAGGTGCCACAGCGGTGTTATCTGGACCGGTGATTCTGGGATGTCGGATACGAAGCTGACAGCGAGTGCGCCGCTGCCCGAGCGCTTCTGTACTCGCATCGAGAGGGTGGCTGGCCTGGGCATAGCGGGCAGTGGCTCCGAGATTACCCAGGCTCCAGCTTCGGATTGGGGAGTAATAAGGAATGCTGGTTTAGGGTGAAGTTCGCCCTCCACGTTGATCTTAGCGCCCGATAAGCAAGGTCAATAGCATTGCAACAACGGCGAATCTTATCTTCATGGCATCCATTCTTCGGCTCGTTCAAAGATGGCCTCAAAGTAGGCGGAATATGCGAAATAGAGCGCGATGATTACGGGTATCGCGGTAAAGATCAAAAAGCTTACCACGCTGCCGGTGAGAATCTTGTTAATGACGGTGCGGCGCTCAACAGTGGCCGCCTCAGAGAGTCGGCGGAGCGCCTCCTCGTATAGTCCGGTCTGCTGGGCGGTAGCCAGGGCACTTTTCTCGCGATTGGTAAGTGCTTTGCAATCGGCCAACGCCTGCTCAACGGGCACTTGTTCCCGAATCCTGGCGGCGGCGATGCGCAACTGGGCGTCCATTGGTCGGATTCCTGCCGCCTGCGCGGCAAGATTGAGCGAGGTGGGCAGGTCCCCGCCGGATCTCGTCATAATATACATAGTTTGGAGAATGCGGGCGCGGGCGGCGCGTATCCTAAAGGGGGCCAGCCAGGGAAGCGCATAAATGACATCGTCAAGCAAGTCCTTGACCCGTGGGATGGCCGCGACGACCCGCGCCGTCTCCACCA
>JALGTJ010000177.1 GCA_029821415.1 Candidatus Zipacnadia bacterium | reverse complement strand
CGCCGAATTGGTTCATCCAGAGCACTTATCTCCACTGCAGATCACCCTTACGCCAGGCATAGATTAAGCCCAGCAGGAGAACCCCCAGAAATATGCCCATCTCCGCCAGCGGCAGTAAGCCCCAACCCGTTGGCCCAGACAGCTTACGCAGTACGGTGGCCCAGGGGAACAGGAAGGCGGTTTCCACCTCAAAGATCAGAAACAGCAACGCAACAATGTAGTAGCCGATACGGACGCGGTGCCAGGCAGCAGTGAAGGGAATGATTCCGCACTCGTAGGGGATGAGCTTGCGATCGTAGATATCTGCTGGACGAATAATATAGGCAATGACCAGCGCCGCAACGGCGAAGACAATACCGCCGACGACAAATAGCCCGACTACCCTCATGCCTTTATCAAGCAGGATAGACATCCCGTTTAGAATTCACTCACAGCTTAAGGCCCCTGGCCGATTGCAGGGGCCAAAACAGCAATTGGGGGCTACCGCGCAGTAACCTGGTCAAGTCTACCAATAATGTGCAGTGATGTCAAGAGTCTGGTCAATGCACGCTACTGCCGCTTTTGACAACAAAGCAGCATACGCGTAGAATAGCCCTATCGGGTAGTCACGCTGACTGAGGAGCAGACGCTTCCCCAGGTAGATAGCTCTCGCTGTGGCTGGTTGACGCCCACCGCCGGCCGAGAGGCACACCGATCCTGTCCAAATAATCATGAACCTGAGAAGGGCCAACCTAACATGAGGTGCGCGCTTTTTATTGTGGTGCTCGCGCTGCTAAGCGGCGGGCCTGTGTGGTCTGCTGTCTACTATGTTGCCAACAACGATCCAGTTGCTGATGACAGCGGGCCAGGGTCAGCCGAGCAGCCCTGGTGCACCCTGAGTCATGCTGCCGAGGTCGCCGTGGCGGGTGATACAGTGATCGTGCGCGGTGGCGTCTATCGCGAAGCGGTGTCGTTCAAGAACTCCGGCACGGGCCCCAATGCCATGATCCGCCTGCAGGCCGCACCTGGTGAGGTAGTAACCATAACAGCTCTTGACCCAGTTAGTGGGTGGGAAAAGCTGGGGGATGGATTCTACTGCAAGCACGAGTGGGAGTCGGATAGTCAGATGGTGCTGGTTGATGGCGTAGTGCCCCTGGTCCAAATTGGGCCACACCCTTTGGTACCAGTGTTTGCGCCCCAGGTTGGCGAGGGCCTGGAGGACATGTTCCCCGGTTCTTTCTTCTATGACAAGGGAAGCAAGACGCTGTACGTGTACATGCCTGCACAGCGCCCGGCCGAATGGCACAAAGTAGAGGCGGCGGTGCGCGACTTCTGCCTCGCGGTGGGCGAATGGACGTACGTGCAGGGAATCCGCTGTATAGGCGGGAACCGGACCCGCGTCGGCATGGAAGGGACCTTCACAGCCTCTCACCACTGCGTTATAGAGGATTGCGTCGTTGAGTGGGCCGATAGCTGCGGTCTGGCGACCGGACCCGCAGAAAACGTGACGGTAAGGCACAGCAAATTCAACTACTGCGGTATGGTTGGTATCACTATGATGGGCCGGCATATACTGCTGGAGGATTGCGAGACCAGCTACAACAACTGGCGTCACACCAACCCCGGCCAGCACAGCGGAGGAATGAAGCACGTACTCTGTCAGGACCTAACAGTGCGCCGCCATATCGCAATGGACAACTGGGGTGCGGGCATTTGGTTCGATATAGACTGCAAAGATATAGTCGTTGAGGAATGTCTCTTAGTTAATAACCTCGTGGGCATCCAGTACGAGATAAGCCTGCCCCAGACCACTATTCGCAATAACGTGTGCCTCGGCAACGCCCTGGGCATCTGGAGCTCAACCAGCTCAGGAGTCACCATTGAGCACAACACTTGCGTGGGCGGCGACGAAGGCCTGCGACTTATTGCTGACGATAGGCCTGACGGTAATGTTGGCCTCAGGAGGAACGTGGTAAGGCGCAACTTGTGTGCTGCCAACCGCGTCTGCGCGTTGATGCTGTCTCCCGAGGGCCCTTTGGCATCCGAGAACAGCTCTGACTATAACCTTTTCTTCTCTCCGACTGGTAGCGCGCACTTCAAGCCAGGCTACGCTCCGAGCGTAGATGGCCTAGCGGCGTGGCGTGAGATGAGCGGTCAGGACCTCCATTCCGTCGAGGCCGACCCTCGCTTTGCCGACCAGCGAGCAGGCTACCTGTTGCCTGCGGAAGAGTACCGAAGCTACGGTGCGTCGCCGCAAGTGCTCCAATGGGCTGCAGCGCAAATGCAGGCCCGGCGATGAATCACCGCGTGCAGATGGCAAAAAGACTTGGCGGCAGGCGCACTAATTGTAAATAGACCCAAAGCCGCATATCTGTATGCAGTAAACACAGCCTAAGAAACGAAATCACAGGGAATGCCAGCTTGACTTCTGCACAAAAAGGGCTATCCGACAGAATCAGCTTCTGGCTGCGCGCCAGCCGCTTCCAGTTCTTCACCGCTTCCGTGGTGCCGGTCGTTGTGGGCGGGGCCGTCGCCTACTGGGAGACGCGAACAGTTCTGTGGGGCTACTGGCTGGCGACGCTGATAGCTATGGTCCTGCTGCATGCTGCTGCCAATCTCGCCAACGACTACTACGACCACCTCAGCCGCAATGACGAGATCAATGTTGAGTTCATCTCGCCGTTCACCGGCGGCAGCCGCTTTATCCAGCAGCAACTGACCAGCCCAGTTAGCATACTAATCGCGGCCCTGGTATGTCTGGCGGCGGGCAGCGGGATTGGCCTGATATTAGTCTGGCTGCGGGGCTGGCCGATACTGGCCCTCGGTATAGTGGGTGGACTGTCCGGCTTCTTTTACACCGCCAATCCCCTACGGCTGGGCTACCGCGGGCTGGGGGAGATATTTATCTTCCTGGACTTCGGCATCCTGCCGGTGCTGGGCACCTACTATGTGCAGACGCAGCAATTCACCATAGCCGCTGCTGCTGCTTCCGTTCCCGTAGCCTTCCTGATTGCAGCGGTGCTGTGGATCAACCAGTTCCCCGACTATCAAGCCGACCGGGCTGTGGGCAAAGACCACTGGGTGGTGCGACTGGGCCGACGACGGGCCTGCTATGTGTATGCTGCGGACCTGCTGGCAGCGCTATTGGCCGTGCCGGTGTTCATCACGCTTGGCTGGTTGCCTTCCCTGACGCTGCTCGCGCTGCTCCCACTACCGCTGGCCATTAATGCTATCCGCACCGCTTTCCGCCACTACGACCAACCGGAAAAGCTACTGCCCGCCAACGTCAGCACTATCGTGATTCACCTGACCGTCGGCCTACTGCTGGCGGTAGGGCTGGCGCTCGGTCACCTGGCGGCATAACGTCGGTCGCCTCGGTATTGCTGCCAAGCACCCCCGCCAGTTATTATGCCTGCGTCCAGGCGTTCTTCAATTCATTGAGGGGCCTGAGCAGGACGTGGCAGTCCAATGCCGCTGCGACCTCCCGCTCGGTCTCCTGCAGGAATTGCTGGATAGCTTCAAGTTGCCGGACCGCCTGTTCCATGTCGCCCGCCTCCTCGCTTTGCTGCATCTGCAAGAATCGGCAGACCAGCTCTTGATAGTGCAGCAACAGCCGCCAGGCCCGCCGGTGGGTCGGAGTCTCGGCGCGGCTCGCAGCCTCCTCCAGCTCCGCACGGCTCTGCTCAAGGAACTCAAGCAGTTCGGGAAGCT
>JALGTJ010000176.1:3698-4002 GCA_029821415.1 Candidatus Zipacnadia bacterium | reverse complement strand
GGAAACCTGGACGCCCCCGATGATAACCGACTTCCCCGACTCAATGTCGCGCGTCTACGCCGGGCGGCTTTCCGACGGCAGGTTCTACCTGATCGGTAATGCCTATCCGAAGCTTCTGGACCGGATGCACCTGATGATTGCCATCAGCGAGGACGGCGCCAAATTCAGCAAGATTTACACGCTGCTGGACGATCCCACTGCCCAGCGGGTACGCGGGACGCTGAAGCTGCACGGTTACCAGTATCCCTGCGGTCTGGTTGATGGCGACAAGTTACTGATCGGCTACTCAATAAACAAAGAAGAT
>JALGTJ010000176.1:0-3690 GCA_029821415.1 Candidatus Zipacnadia bacterium | reverse complement strand
CATACTCCACCCAGCGGAGGCCGAGGGCTATATGACGGCTGGCAAGTCCGCAAAGTTCGGTGAAAGGATGAGAAAAGTGAACTACATACCGACAGTTCCAATATTGTGGGCAGTAGCTGCTCTGGTAGTGGGGATGGCGGCATACACCCGTCAAGGTGCTGCTGAGCCGCAGAAGCAAACTGTAATTCTACCGGCAACCGAGCCGGTGTTTGCCGAAGAGCCGGACTACTCGCAGTACCCAGCCGGCATATCGGGCTACACGGGTATGAACCTGCAACAGGTGTCGCGTTGGGAACTTCAACCAGCTATGCGGGTACGCATCGGAGGGCGCGGACTGTATAAGGCAGCCATCGCCAGATTGCCTAACTGTATAAGGCAGCCATCGCCAGATTGCCTAATGGCAATATTGTGGTTGCTTCCTGCTACGCTGACGAGAACAACTTCTATCGGATAAAGATCTTCAAGTCGGAGGATGAGGGCAGGACCTGGACGCAGGTTGAGACCAGGGGACATCCGCTAATCGGCAAAGAGCCAGGGCTAACCTGTCTGGCAGACGGTACTTTGCTGCTGGACACGCAGGTTATGGGAGCCGGAGCGTCTCTGTTCCGTTCAAAGGACGGCGGCGTAACCTGGACCAAGTCACAGTGTGATCTGTCCCTGTACACTCGCAACATTATCGAGCAGGCCGACGGCAGCCTGTTGCTTTTTGATGCGACTTCTCGCCTGCGCTCCACCGACGGCGGGCGCACCTGGCCAGAACGAGAAAAGTTCGTGGTCGCAGATGCTCCCGATTTCTATTTTGCCGAGGCGGCAATAGTCCAACTGGCTGACCAGCACCTGCTGGCTGCAGTCCGGCTATACGGTAAGGAATATGAGGCGCTCACCGGCGAGCTCATCGCCGACCTACCCGAGTTCAAGAATATGCCCGACGACGGAGAATGCTCGGACCACATGGTCTTGCTGGAATCACATGATGCCGGGTTGCACTGGACCAAGCCGCGCGGGTTTCTGAACTATGCAGAGGTGCAGGCCTACTTGCTGCCGTTGGCAGACGGGCGACTGCTGGCCACTTACACGAACTATCATCTGCCCTTCGGCTCAGCCGCAGTGCTCAGCGAGGATAATGGCCAGACCTGGGACACTGACCACCCTATTCAGTTGTCGTATTCGTTGACCAGCTATGCCGGCTGGGCTAACTCAATCCAATTGCCCGATGGCGATATTCTGACCGTCTACGCGACCACCGCCTACTTAGAGGGAAAGGGTCACAAGCCTATGACACCGGGCCGAGGCGATACCGTTACCGAGGTGGTGCGCTGGCGATTGCCCGGCTCGGGAAGCAACCGTGCCGCGATTGAGCCGGCAAGTCAGCCGGTGTTCGCAGAAGAGCCTGACTATGGCCAGTATCCAGCAGGGTTATCCGGCTTCACCGGCGTGAATCTACAGCAAGTTGCTTACCAGCAGCTTGAGCCAGCTATGCGTGCCCGCGTGGGCCACCGAGGATACTACAAGGGCAACATAGTCAGGCTGCCCGACGGTCAACTGCTGGCCAACCCCTCCTATAATGGTAAGAGGATGAATGCGATATATCGGTCCACGGACGACGGCAGAACATGGCAGCAAGTGCAGACGCAGGGCGTTGAATTGCGAGGTGGGGGAGAGTCGCGCTTCACTTGCTTGGATGATGGAACGGTAGTGCTGAGCTGTGGCGGTGGCATATATCGTTCGACCGACCAGGGTGTAACGTGGACACAATCTGACTGCAACCGTGGAAGCGGAGGCTATGGCAACAACATAATTCAGCAACCCGATGGTAGTCTCCTGGTGTTCGGCTCTACCGGTACCTACTACCCTGCTTCTGAACCCGACGCCGCAGCACCAACTGCCTGGCGGTTGCGTTCGCTGGACGGAGGCCAAACCTGGACCGAGCGGGTTGAGGTTAAGCCGTGGGATTCTAAACAGCCCATGTTCAGCGAGGTGTACGTGCTGCCGCTTTCTGAGACGAATCTGTTAGCGACGGTTCGCGTATCAGGCGACTTCATCGTAGACGAGCAGCGGCCACCCCGAGGTATTCCCACACCCGGCGGTGATGAGTCCGGTGACTTTATGGTGTTGATGGAGTCGCAGGATACCGGCCTGACTTGGACTCAGCCACGGCGGTTGCTCGGCTACAGCGAAGTACACGGCCATTTCCTTAAACTGGCCGACGGACGCATCCTCTGTACCTATGCTTCCTATCACCTGCCCTTTGGCGTCTTTGCCATACTTAGCGACGACAACGGGCAGACCTGGGATTACGCACATCCGATCCAGTTGGCCAATTCGCTGAGTATGTATACTGGTTGGCCAACCTCCCTGCAGATGCCCGACGGAACCATTCTGACCAGTTATGCCATACAGGCCTATATGGAGAAGCACGGCGAGGAGACTATCGCCTCCGGTGGTGGAGACAACTCTGCTTTCGAAGTAGTGCGCTGGCAGTTGCCGGCTCTGCGGTAGAACGAAATCTTTGGCTGCTCTGAACAGCGAGATCGGAATCTGTTTAGTGCCGATAGATCACCATGCACACCACAGAAGGGCAGTTCCAATAATGTTATGTGGCACCGGCGCGGTAGTAGCTATCGCTGTTATCCTGGCGCTATGCCTCAGCTATGAGGCGGAATGCCAAGCACGGCCCGTGCGCTTCTTTGTTTCCCCCCAAGGTCAGGATAGCTGGTCCGGTCGGCTGGCTACACCTAATGCCAGCGGCACCGACGGGCCCTTCGCCACCCTCACTCGCGCGCGCGATGCTATCCGCCAGCTAAAAGACGGCGGCGAGCTGCAACAATCGGTTTCGGTGCTAATTCGCAGAGGAACGTACTTGCTCGAAAAGCCACTAAGCCTCGGCCCGGCCGACTCGGGCACGGAGTCGTGTCCGATCCGATACACCGCCTATCCCGGCGAGAGGCCAGTGCTGTGTGGAGCCAGAAGGATCACCGATTGGCAGCCCTACCAGGGGCAGATAATGCAATGCGCATTACCCGAGGTTAAGGCAGGGCAATGGCGATTCCGCCAACTGTTCTTTAATGGGCAGCGCCAAAGACGAGCGTCATGGCCGAATCCTCAGCCGGGCGATCCTCTGTATAGCGGCTGGGCTTTTGTGCAGGAGGCATTGCCGAAAGGTGCAGAACGGCCTAGCGCCTTTCGCTATGAAGCCGACGCAGCACCTCACCACTGGGCCAAGCCAGAGCAAGCGGAAGTATTCATCTTTCCTTCTTACTGTTGGGTTAGTGACCTCATACCGGTTACCGAAGTCGATCACGCCGGTCGCATCATCAAACTGCAGAGAGCTGCCCAACCTCCGTGGATGCCTCTGGAGGCCGGCAACCGCTTCCGAGTAGAAAATGTCCTGGAGGAGCTGGATCAGCCGGGTGAATGGTGCTTGGACACCGAGACCGGAACCCTGTACTTTTGGCCGCCAGATGGCTCTGTTGCTAAAGGCGTCGTGACAGCTCCAGTGACGGATCGCCTCATAGAGCTAATTGGCACTGCCGATAAGCCGGTGCATCACATCCAGATTTCGGGACTGATCCTCATCCAAACGCTGTCTCCCTTTCCCGAGCAGCGCCACAATAACTTTCATGCGCCGGTCCGGCGCGGGGAGGCAGTGCGTTTGGAGAATGCCCAGTACTGCGACATTACCCACAACCT
>JALGTJ010000175.1 GCA_029821415.1 Candidatus Zipacnadia bacterium | reverse complement strand
TGGCTGCGGCGGTAACCAAAGTCCAGCTCGGAACGCTCATAGCGGTTGACCTCGTTATCTGCGTTTATTGCCTCTACCCACTCTATCACCTGGGCTATCTCCCCGCCGTTGGCCCCGGCGTTCATCACAATGCCGCCGCCGACACTGCCGGGAATACCTGCGGCAAACTCCAGCCCCGAGAGCCCCTGTTGGGCAGCACGGTGGCAGACCGTGCCAGTCAGTGCCCCGGCAATCTTGATGACGACACCGCGAATTCCCCCGTCCCGGACCAGCAGGTTTGTGCCATTACCAATGTAGAAGGGTTTGGTGCCAGCAGCAGCTAATATTTGTACCACCTTGACCAGGCTGGCAGTATCCCTGGGAATGACCAGAACATCAGCCGGCCCTCCAATGCCGAAGGAGGTGTACCGGGCCATCGGTTCATTCCGCCGCACCTCCAGCCCGGGCATCCGGGCCAATTGCTGATATAGATTAACAGTTGATACACTCATTGTGTGCTTGGTATTGCTGTTTTTTCACGCAATTATGCAGGGTCGGTTGTTGTTCGATCCGGATCGGGCTGAGAACTGTCCTGCAAGTGCACTGCGAGGCGCAGCAGATATTCACGAAAGCTGGGCGCTATCGCAGGATGCGATAGCATCCCGCGGACGAATGCCTGACTGTACGAGACGAGATTTCCCACATCCAGCCGCAATTCCTCCGGCGCCAGCGGTATTGCCTGCACCAATCTGTCGGAAGTTGCCAGGGCCGCGATGGCATCGGTCAATTGTAGTTCCCGACCTCGACCGGCTTGCAGATCGTTCAGTTTGGCAAAGATCTCGGGTGAGAATACGTAGCGGCCGCATATCGCCAGCTTGCTGGGCGCTTGGTCAGGCTCGGGTTTCTCCACGACATTGCTAATCACCAGCCGTCCCTCTGCCTCTTCCGCCACCTCAATCACTCCGTAGCTGCTGGCTTTTTCTGGAGGAATAGGCTGTACCCCCAGCGTGGCGACTGCCGGGCTTGTCTGGTGGGCGTCGAGCAGCCGTCTCGTAAAAGCGGCCTGCTCTGAGATTATGACGCTGTCACCCAGTGCTACCACGAAATCCTCGTCACCGACAAATTGCCGAGCACAGGCTACCGCCTCACCGAGGCCACCGGGCGGGTTCTGACGGGTGAAATAGATGGTAATGCGGCTGCTGTCAAACTCGGTGAGCCACAGCGGCAAGTCCGCTCTGGCCAAGCGGCCTTCCTGAGGATCCAGATGAGCCTCTATGGCTGACTTGCCCGGGCCGGTGATTACCAGTATTTCCGTGATTTCCGCAGCCGCGAGTTCCTGGATAACCCAATCAATCGCTGGGTAGGGGCCGACGGGCATCATCTCTTTGGGCTGGACCTTGGTTAATGGATACAGCCGTGTGCCCTGTCCTGCTGCCGGCACAACAGCTTTTCGAATGCGATTTGCAGTACCTATACTCATAGCCTTGTGCTACTGTGCAGACAGACAACCCGGACGTCAGCAGTCCAGGTGTGAAGTGGAGCCGGCGATCAGACTCGAACTGATAACCTGCGGATTACGATTCCGCTGCTCTGCCAGATTGAGCTACGCCGGCTCGCCGGATTAGTAAAGACTGTTGCTAAAGTCGCCTCTCCACAAGGGGAGGGTGCGTTCCGGGTTCTATAACAACCCGGTTGCGGCTTTCGGCTGTTCGGTTGTCAGTGCCTGTGCCCAGGCTGGCTACTGGATGCCGGCAAGCCCGACAGGTCGGGCCGCCGCGCTGGGGCGTCAGCCCTGGTGGTACTTCACGTGCACCTCTACGGCTGATACCTGGACGGAGCCGTCTGCGTCAGCTTCCGGGTGGATAAGGCGGAAAGACACGGTGTTTTCACCCACTCGGTACCACGAAGGGCTGGGGGTGAAGGTGAGCCAGCCGCCCTCGGTATCCTTGTCCGGCTCAGTGAGTAGCTTTCCGTTCAGCCTGACCTCCACGGCGTCCAGTGCCTCCGAGTCGCTCAACTGCACCTTGAGTCCAGCGCTATCCAGCGTCTTGTCGGCGGCGGCTGCCGCAATATCGTCCCCGATCGGCAGAATCACGTAGGTTCCGTTATCTGACGCGTCTATGGTCAGGGGCAGCAGCCGGGACTTGGGCATAGTGCCAATGTCGGCGCCATAGCTGTGCACGTCATTGACGGCGGCAGACGAATCCACGAGAGAGACGTAGTGCCCCCGATATCCAGCAGGATCGTTCTCAATGGCGAAAAGCTTATCCATAGTAGCAAGTTGTTGTGGATCCCCCAACTCCTGGAATTGCGGACTGGGCTTGTTCGGGAAGTGGTTAAACAGGTATATGCCGTCCGCACCAGCCCTCCACATGTTCGAGGCCGCAGCCCTCCAGCCCTCGATCGCAGAATACTGTCCCCTCAGGCCGGAGGCGCTGATGACCGGGTACACGGGAACTTCGTAGCGATGTCCCAGCTTCACCATCGGCGCTGTGGGCATGCTGAAAGGCACGTAGCCGCCACCCAGGGACATCACGTCCAGCAGGTCCTCCTTAAGCCAGCGCTCGATGTCTATCCCCACATACTGGCACCGCGAGACGGTCGTGGGCACCCGCGCTGCGACCAGCATAGGCCTGCCGCGCTTCTCTCCGGCCCGCACCGCGATGAGTCTGACCTGGCGCTGGAAGTCAGTTAGGATGTCCAGTTGCTGCTTTGTGGCAGGCTCGAGTTCGAGATTCGGAAGGAAAAACAGCGGCGCCCGGAAGTAGTCTATCTCCACGCCATCCAGATCGTATCGGTTAGCCACGTCCTCAATAATGCTCAGCAGGTACTCGCGTACTTCAGGTATCTCGAAGTTCAAAGACGCCCATCCCCAGCATCTGGGGTCCGTGGCTGGATACTCACTTGCGTCGTTCTCGGTAATACCCGCTGCTGTTCCCATCCGGTATTCCGGGTGCTCCCGCCACCATGTGGAGCGCTCGACTGGCAGGAAGGCCAGGTGTATGTCGTTTATGCGATAGCTGTAGAACACCTCGATGCGGCGCTTCCTGCAGAAGTCCACGGTAAGTTGGATCGCGTCGGTTCCCAACGCCTCCAGGGCGCGCATGTTATCACGGAAATGCCCAAAACCACCTCCGGGCAAGTCGTAGCGATCCACGACGTCGGCATAACTCTCTGCCACCGAAGAAGGATGGTTGAGTACGTGTGTCGCCCCCGAACAGATGAACACACTGTCCACTTGCGTGCCCCGCACTGCGCCCATTCTGCTATGCGGACCGTATAAGAAGCGTTGTGGCGTGTTCCCGCCGTCTTTGCTCCAAATCGGGCCACACCCATCGTCGTTGTAGATGATCCGCCGTATTCGCTGCTTGGCCTCACTACGCATTCGCGCCATTTCCTGGCTCTCTTCAGGGATCCGCAGTTGCCCTTGCTCACCCCCCTCGGTCATTAGGTACCCGAGTAGCACACCTGCTGCCAGTATCTGCCATCCGGACATGATAAGTCTCTCCTTCTCATACGCCTGTCAGAGTCATCTCTCCACCATGACAGGGTACGTGCCAGG
>JALGTJ010000174.1 GCA_029821415.1 Candidatus Zipacnadia bacterium | reverse complement strand
AGCATTGCCGGCGAAAACCGTGGCATCATAGATCCGCTTCGCTGCTTGCTCCTCCCGGGCTTGGAGTTGCTGTTCGGTGGCGACACCATATTTGAGAAGCTGGGCACGGAATTGTCTAAGCGGATCGCGCTGGTGCCACATCTCCTCTTCTTCTTTGCTGCGATAGGCCTCGCGGGTATCAGACAAGGAATGGCCCATATAGCGGTACGTATGGCATTCCAGCAGTACCGGACCTTGGCCAGTGCGGCATAGCTGGGCAGCTCGCCCGACCGCATCGCGGACTGCCAGTACATCCATACCATTGACACCTTCGGCGTGCATATTAACATCATTGTAGCCCGCTCCACGCTGAGCCAGATACTTAACACCGGTTACCTCACCCTGCTGCTGGCCGGTCATACCATACTGATTGTTCTCAATGACATAAACAACCGGCGTGCCGTTCTTGAACTGGGCCATCGCCGCGAAATTGTACGACTCGTGCGCGATGCCGTTATTAGTGGCGCCGTCGCCGACCAAGCACAGCACAATGCGGTTATTCTTCAGCTTTTCGCAAGCCATTGCTGCGCCAGTGGCAATCCCATAAGAGCCTCCGACAATGGCATTGGCGCCCAGATGGCCCATATTGAAGTCGGCGATGTGCATCCCGCCACCTCGCCCATGGCAGTAGCCTTCCTCTTTACCAAACAACTCAGCCAAAGTGCGATTCAGGTGCTCCTGGAGAGCCATCTCCCACAACTCATCCCGGCTGGCGTCACCAACATCGCGCCCAATGAACTGAGCAAGTCGCTCAGGTGACTGGGCCCGTAGCCAAAAGACACCCTTGGCGATGGAGTGGCCGTGACCGCGATGGGTGCTGGTTATGTAGTCATCAGGCCCGATAGCTGACATAGCACCAGCGGCCACTGCCTCCTGGCCAATAGACAAGTGCGTAGCCCCAATGAACTTGTAGTTAGGCAGTGCCTCGAACTTGCCGCTCTTGAGCCGGACGACCATCTCCTCAAACTCACGGATAAACAGCATACAGTCGTATAGGCTGAGAGCCTCCTCCCCCGTCAGGCCCTGCTTCAGCTCATCGCCCAGGTCATCCTGGTACTGAAACAGCAGTACGGGAGGGAAGGTGATTTCCGTAGGAGTAAACACCGGGCGAACGTCAATGTCTTTGGGCATATCTTCTTCCTCCAGTCAATGATACGAAAGCCGGCGGTCGAGCGCAGTCGCCGGCTGCTGTGCTCAACATACTATCTATCATTCCACGATATAACACAAATGACCTGCCCTGTCCCGAGCAGGCAAGCAGATCATAAACTCGGGAGAGTCGCCAAATATGCGCGAGCGAAGCTAACGGATCTCAGTCATGGACACAGCCTGCCGCAGCCGGCTGAGTAACTCCTCTGCATCTTGGCTGGCCGGCTTGATATCAGCACCTACAGCCGCCTGCGCGATTTCCGTCAACCAGGATACGATATCTTGGCATACCGCTTCGGTCTTGCTCCACGAGGGCATCTCGTCCCAGAATCCCCAAGCCTGCTGAGCAAGAGCCACCGCCTCGGCCAGATCACCTTCAGCTTTCCGAACCCCGGCGGTGGCAGTGTGAGCGTACAGGCAGGCCAACGCATCGCCACTACGCTGGATGCGAAAGACAGAGCGAGCATCAGCAAGCCGGCCCTGCCCTAGCAAATACAGCGCGACTACACCGCCAGCCAGAGCATCGCGGCTGCCCTCAGCCAGAGCACTGACCATATATTGGAAGGCCGCCTCACGCTGGCCAGCCAGGACCATCACACGCCCGGCTGTCTCCAAAACCTCCAGTCCATCAGGCAGCGCGGCCACCGCGCGGTGAGCCTTGTCCACTGCTTCAGCCATCTTACCCTGGCGGAGGGCAATCTCACAGTCCAGCATCAGTTCATCCACGGAGTCGGGCGCCAATTCGCCCAGTTTCTCCAGCGACCACCGGGCTGTCTGGATATCGCCGGCGCTGAGACTGTGCTGAGTAACAATACGCCACGCGTAGGGCCTGTTATTAGCAGGCAGCGCTGCCAGCAGCTCCTCCGCTTCCGCCCGTTTGCCGATGCTGGCAATATAGTAGGTAAATTCGAGCAGCATTCCCAATGCTCTGGGCTGTCTATTGACGACGTCAGCGATACCGTCCTTGTTCACCCAGCCATCCTCACCGGCCAGTGCCAACGAGCGGATAAGCCGCAGTTCCCAGCCATCCACACCATGCTCGCGGGCTTGCTTGGCAGCGGCCTCAGCCGCCGGAAAGCGTCCAGTACGCAGGTACGACCAGCCCAGCGTCGTCCAGAACTGCAGCTCGGTTCTGGCTTGCTCACCGCTGCTTAGCTGCTCGAGGACATCAATGGCCCGCTCGTACTGGTTGGCCATAGTCAGGGCTACGGCCCAGTCCAGGTGGAGAGTTTCGTCGTCGGGGACGGCGCGATGAGCCCGCCGCAGCAGCTTGAGGGCCTCCCCAATCTGGCCACGAGGAAAGATACGCAGAGCTTGCAGATAATCATAATAAGCACGTGCCTTCTGGTGATTGGGCACAAGCCGTAGCACAGCCGATAACAACGGCCGCGCAATAGCCCGCCCCAGTCGCCCCAAAGCAAGCAGCCCCTTTGCCAACCGATACAGGACTGCACCCAAGCCCTGTCTAGCTACCAATCCCAATAGCGTCTGCCTCATCGCATGTCAGTCCAAATCTTGGTCGCCAGGAAAGATGCTGCCACCGTGCATGTCATAGCCAACCAGCACGGGAAACCCCACCACGGTTAGCTTGCGGATGGCCTCCGGACCGAGGTCGGCATATGCCACCACTTCGGCATCGGTAATAAACGAGGACAACAACGCACCCGCGCCACCCGTAGCAACAAGGTACAGACAGCCGTACGTACGGCAGGCCTGACGCACCTCAATGGCCCGCTGGCCTTTGCCAATAGTGGCCGCCACACCTGCTTCATACAGTTGAGGAGCAAATGCATCCATCCGTGCGCTGGTAGTCGGACCCGCCGCGCCTATCGGTCGCCCCGGAGGCGCAGGCGTCGGCCCACAGTAGTATATCACTGCTTCCTCCAGTTCGATGGGAATCCCTTGGCCGACCTCCAGCGCAGAAATCATCCGCTGGTGCGCAGCATCGCGGGCTGTGTATATTGCTCCCGACAACTGCACAGAATCACCGGCTCGCAACTGCGCAATGACGTCGGCTGTAAGCGGCAGTTTGATTTCTCTCGCCTCAGACGGCAAGCTGTCCAGCCTCCCGACGACTTGAATACGCTGACATTGAGAGCTACGGGCAAGCTGGCGATATGACAGGGATGACTAAGCACGTGAACTGCCAATGCGGTCTCGCCACCACCCAGGCCCATCGGGCCTACGCCGGTAGCATTAACCGCCGCCAGGATCCGCTGCTCCAGCTCCGCTAACTGCGCATCATCATTGGCCTGACCCAGGGGTCGTAGCAAGGCCTCTTTAGCCAGCAGCGCTGCCATCTCAAAGTTTCCACCGATGCCGACACCCAGAATCAGCGGTGGACAGGGCTTGCCGCCAGCTTCCTGAATCCGCTCTACAATCGCCTCCACAATGCCCTCAGCACCATCTGTTGGCGTCAGCATCCACAGCGCGCTCATATTCTCGCTGCCACCGCCCTTGGCCGCCACGTGCAACTTGATCTCCTCGCCTGGCACAATGCGCACGTGCACAATCGCCGGCGCGTTGTCGCCGGTGTTGGTGGCCCGATCCAGCGGGTCAGCTACGACTGACGGACGCAGGTAGCCTTCCTTATATCCTCGGCAGACACCGGCGTTGATAGCCGTATAGATATCATCACCAACCAAATGGACCTGCTGACCCAACTCCACGAAGACAACCGCCAGGCCGGTATCCTGGCAGTAGGGAATGTGCTCCTCGCGGGCCAGCCGAGCATTCTCCAACAGTTGGTCGAGAATGTTGCGCGCAACCTGACTGGTTGCTGC
>JALGTJ010000173.1 GCA_029821415.1 Candidatus Zipacnadia bacterium | reverse complement strand
CCTTGGCTCAACCACGGCTCGTGTATGATTCAACGTTTCTTGATACGCCTGAGTGAGTACCTCTCTGGTCAGCTCATAGACCTTTTCTTTTTGTTGAAGTCGCTGCTGTCTGTGCCGGGCAGCCCGCAGTTTTTCCTGAGCACGAAGCAGCTCTTCCACATCAAAATTGGAGCTCTCGATACTGAGCTGCGCCCGCTGATGTCGCTTGCTGAGCGACTGAAGTTCTTCCTTGTCCTTTGCAAGGTCATTACGCAGTTGCTCAATATCAAGTGTATCCAGGTTAATGTGAGCCAGCTCCGGCGATTCCAGTTGCTCCTGAACAGTAGCCCGCTCCAGGGCCAGCTTGCTGAGATCTTTCTTCATCTCGTCAAGCCGCTGAACGATCTCCTCAGGCTGCTCAGAACCAACCACCCCCTTTAGCTCCTGGCGCTTCATATCAATTTCGCTGTGCAGTTGCTGCCGCTGCTGGTGAATCTGTAACAGTTCATCCGCGCTGGCGAATCGATTCGACAGTAACTGCCCCAACTTCGCTTTCATCTCTGCCATTTCGCTGTTGGCTTGCTTTAGCGCCTCCTCGCTGCTGTCAAGCGCAGCCGCGAGCTTGCTTTGACGATCAGTAAAATCAGACAGTAATGTGCTGAGACGTGCCACGCTGTCAACACCGGTTTTCGCCAACAACTCTTGCAGTTGTATATCAAGCTGCTGGCGCTGACTATAAGCCTCCTGCAAATCCGACTCTATTTTCTCGCGCCGGGCAAGCAACTCGGCAGCGCTTTCTAACCGAACACCAAACAGCCCCGCTGCCGCCAGTACAACCCCAATCAAGGTCAATAGCAGGCACCACAATGAATACAACGCTCCACACACCCCACCTGCGAGAGCTAACAACACGCCTATTGCTATGCGAATCCGTCGGTTGCGCCTGCAGGCGGCCCGACTTGCTAAATCCTGCCCAATGTCGGCCAGCTCCTGCTCAAATTGGTCAATTCTCACCTGAACGGCCCGCTGCTCGTCCTGCAAACCCACTGCCCTGTCCAGAAGCTCACGGGGAGACTCCTCACCGATTAGGCCTTTGGCCTCGGCAGCAAGGTCCCTCTGCTGCCGATGCAGCCCCTCCAAACGCTCTTGGAATGACTGAATACTGCCTTCAGCTCGGCTAATGGCGGCAGTCAGGTTCCCGACTGTCTCGGCATCCTGCGGTGTAACGTCGGGCAACTCCCTCAGCTTGCTCTCCAGCTCGGCAATTTCGCGATTGAGCTGCTCGATGCGTTCAACATCTTGGTGCACCCGGAACCACTCGCTCTCCAAGCCGGCAAGTTGCTTCTCCAAGTCTCGGCGACGCTCGATCTTCGCCAGAAGCTGTTCGGCACCATCAACCCGCGGCGCCAGTTGTTCTATCTGCGTTTCGGCCTCACGCAAATCTTGGCGGGCCTGAGCGATTTCCTGCTCTTCCTCTTTCAGCTTACTTATCTCGCCCTCCAGTCGGGCAATTTCCTCCTCAACGAGATACAGCGGCCCGGGGTTCACCGGTGCCACATGCTTCAGGCCTCGCCGCAGCTCAGTAAGCGCCCTGTCGAGCCTATCAATTATACCCGAGAGCCTAACCCCTCCACCAGCACCGGAAACCGACTCTTGCAGCAGATCGTCCAGTTCGCCGCCTGCCTCCAGAACAGTGACCTGCTGCTGGCGGATGGCTGCGGTACTCTCGTAAATATCCTGCGAACCGGTCCCCACAAGCTGGGCTATCTTTTGTTGCACCTCACTGTGGTTAGTCCATTCTTCACCACTGTCCAGATCCACAAGGCATACTTTTTTGCCAGCAAAATCCTTCTCCAGACGCCACTGGTTGCCAGCGGCGGTAAACTCAACTATTATTTCAAACAGATTCCTCGTTCCCCAGCTCTGCCAGCGGTGCACAGCCCGACTGGTCGTATCAGCTTTCTGAAAAAGCACCGTGAGCAAGGCCGCCTGCAGAGTGGATTTGCCAGCCTCATTGGGGCCACGGATGATGTTAAGACCGCTGGCGAATTCCAGTTCTCGCTCGCCCAGGCAGCCGAAGTTGCGGGTTCGGAGGCGCTGGATTATCAACCGAGCACCTCCTTGCCGGCCAGCAGTGCCAAGCCCAGACTGCGGGCCTGCTGCACCACGCGGCGCTGCTCGTCGGTTTCGGCGGCCGCAAAGCGCTCTTTCATCAACTCGCGAAAACGCCCTGCCACCAGACTGGAAGGCTCCGGGCCAGTCTCAGCCCAATCGGCGTGGCTTTCATCAGTCAGACGGACGCGAAAGAACCGCTCTTCGACCCGCTCCAGGATTTGGTCCGCATCTACTATCATCTGTTCGGGGGCAATGCCCACCAACCGAATGTCCAGTATAGTGTCACCGTCAGCCAACGTCAGTATCGCCTGAATCAACTCTTCCATGTCGGCGAAATCGGCCAGGTCCAGGTTCTGCT
This sequence comes from Candidatus Zipacnadia bacterium, assembly GCA_029821415.1. GTDB lineage: Bacteria > Armatimonadota > Zipacnadia > Zipacnadales > Zipacnadaceae > JALGTD01. The sequence continues at coordinate 2,455 of JALGTJ010000173.1, read as the reverse complement.
GCTGGTACTGTAGAGTGCCAGTAGTAACCGGCGCCCACGTACAGCCTCCCTCATCGTCCAGATCTACTACCAATACCTGGCCCTGCTCAGCCTGATCAATGGCAACAATTTCTGGTGAGCCCGGATAGAGCGCCACGACGTTTTGCTGAGAATAGTCGCCGAAGCTGTGCCAATGGCCCAGTGCCAGGTAGTCCATACCACAGCCGGCGATCTGCGCTGGTGTGATTATTACTTCATCCTCATCCACAAGCCCGGGTATCTGCACCGAACCGTGTAGCAGGCCGATATTGAAGGAGGCTTCCGGGTCGGGCTGTAGCTTGCTGGAATCTGTGGCAAAATGAAGGGCAAGTCCCAGTTCGGGTATGTTGAGCGTGGGGTGCTCTGCACTCAGCAGATGCATCCCCTCAGGCAATCCTTCCGCCAACCAGCGTTCATAGATACTTCCAGGAACGATCGGGTCATGGGTGCCCGGGATGAGCACCGTCGCCACCACCTGCGATTGGCCCACCAGATCGGCGAACAAGCTGCGAACCCGCTGAGCCGTGCGCTCCGGAGGCCGGGGGCTATCAAACAGGTCACCGGCGACAATCAGCAGTTGGACCTCATAGTCACGACAGCAGGTCACACAGCGCTCAAAGGCCTGCTCCAGACGGCGGCGGTGCTCAGCAGCAGCCGTGCCGAAAGCCTGGCTGGAGCGCCCCAGATGGACGTCAGCAGTATGAACAAAGCGCAAGCAATTCATCCGTTCATCGTGTGCTTGGTGGTAAGGCTGACCATAGTCACTTCGTGACACTATCCGATATTACCTTCGTCTGACTCCCATTTGATGGCGAATGCGGCACAAAGTTCCACTATAGCAGCATAGCACAATTCTGATCAATGAAGGAGGACAAGCGTATGGACAAGCGCATAGTAATAAGTTGGCTGGCCACAGGCGCAGCCTTACTCGTCCTGACCGCAGCAGCCTTCTGGGGTGGGGCCGCCCTACGGACAGTGGTTACCCCGGTTGGGCCTGTTGCCCTTGCCGCCGAAGGTGACCAGCCGACCTACCCTGGTCCGGAAGCCTACGCTGAGAAGGTTGTGATCGATGGCCAGGAGCACGGCATCGTCATATTGGGCGCCAACCAGCCTTTACGGATCCGCACATCGGCCGGGGGGTTTACCGGCTACGAGCGAGCTATGATCGTGGCCAACCGCCTGAACAATGCCCTGGTGACAGGGTTACAGAGCGAGCAGATCCGAGCAGAAGAGCATGACGGAGATTGGGTGGTAACCGGCGCAGGTAGCAACCTCGTAACCGTCACCCAGGCGGAGGCCGATATCCGCGATCTCAGTTGTTCGCAATTGGCCGACATCTGGGCAGCCAATCTGCGAGTCGCGGTAGACGCGGCCTGGCAGACACCGGCGCCGGCCGAAAGCACATCGGCAACAGCCGCTGAACAACCAGCAGCAGAGGAACAACCGGCGGCAGAGGAGCAGCCTGCAACGGAAGAGGGAACCGAGGCTGCAACCAGCGGAGAACCGCCGTCAGTCGAGGAAGAAGAAGCTGAGGAGCCTACTGTAACGTCCGAAGAGTGGCAACCCGAAGAGCCCTATAAGAACAAGACTGTTGCCATCGTTAGCGTCGGCGAGGGTGCTCGCCTGGGGATAGCCCGCATCAACGGCCCAGAATCGGCAGTTGACCAGGTCCAGGCAGTAGCGCAGTTTGAGACCAGTTACAAAGACTTTCTCGAGATCCAGATCTACGTGCCAATATCCACTAAGGTCCCCGGCCAGACGCTGGCCCGCGTTCAGGGCGTTGGCGTTACCGGTGTAGGCGACCTGCGGATTAAGTAAAGGAGGCCCAACATGATTCACAATAAGCGATGGCGCTGGTTGACTTTGGTGATTGTTTTGACCGCTTTCCTGGTGGGATTCGGCAGTGGTCCCAGCAACGTGCAAGCGCTCAGTTTGGGAGGCGCACTCAAAGGTGCGCTGAAGATCTTTGGCATCGCCTTCGTAGTGAAGCAATTCGGCGGGGAGATTAACTCGTTTATCAATGGTGTGCTATCTCAACATTCAGCGAAAATCGCCGGCCAAACCAAAGTAGTGCCTATTGTCCGCATCGGTGCAGGCGGAACTGCAGTACCGACCCGACCAAAATCAAGGGCGTTGGAGGAGTCGGCGTCTCAGCCAACATCAAGTTCCCTATGTGATGACTACTGAGGGGCAACTACCACCGGCACAGGCCTATCCTGTTTAGTTTGTGGGTAACAGGCTGCTGACTTGCCAAATCGCCGGGGAAGCATCACAGGGCGGAGAGGACCGTCTCTCCGCCCCTTTGCTGCGACGTACTACAGCATTTCACCGCTCCAGACTGCCCCCAAAGGCGGGGGCTGGAGCACTTTGGCTACCTGCACATCGGCCTTCAGGTTGACTCGGAGCCGACAAGGTTCCACTCATCAGTGCCATATTT
>JALGTJ010000172.1 GCA_029821415.1 Candidatus Zipacnadia bacterium | reverse complement strand
GCTGCACTGGAACGGCGATCCCATGGGGCGGGACTGCACCATCTGGCTCTCGCGGTTGGAAGCAGGCGCTGAGCAGTGGACTAATCCACAGGGCCTGGGTACGGACATGCGCTATGCCTGTCATAACGGCAGTTTTGCCCAGAACCGCCACGGTGAGATCATTGTGATTTTCGCCAAGTTTTTGGACACTGACGTTAACTCAGCGAACTGGTGCGGCGGCCGCGATAAGCTGTGGACGCGCAAGAGCCAGGACGGGGGCCTGACGTGGCTGCCCGAACAGGAGACGAACATCCCTCTGATTGGTCATCCGAGCAACGATGCGGTGCTGTTGGATGACGGAACGATAGTGCTGGCTATTACCAGCACCGAGGACCCCGATCACTACTTTGGTACGATCCGCATCCTCTACTCCTATGATGATGGGGAGAGCTGGGAATTGGGCCCGCTGCTGAAGGCAGCAGACGATACCAAGATCCGCGAGCCGGCCCTGGCTCTGCGGCCAGACGGGGATATCCAGATGTTTACGCGGGCCTGTCCGGTCGATTTGGGGTGGGGGCGGGCTGGTTACGAAGGTGAAGTCTGGTCTTACAAGAGCAGAAGCAGTGATGGAGGCAAGACCTGGACGCCGCCGGTGGCCAGCTCCATTCTCAATAACGAGTCGAAGATTGAGTTGCTCTCCTGGCCGGATGGTTCGCTGCTGATGGCATATAATAGAACCCGTAATCTGGACTGGCACGAACGCAGCCCACTGTGGCTGGCCCGCTCGGAGGATGAAGGAGAGACCTGGGAGGACGTCATTGAGCTGGCTCCGGCGCCAGGTGTCAAGGCTCAGCCAGCCATGTGTCAGGGGCCCGATGGGCGGCTGAATGTGGTCTATATGCACCGCCATACCGCTGTAGAGCATGTTGTCGTGGAATTGGATTAGCTCCACCGTTGTCCCTGTGTCTAAACATTTGTCAATAAATCCTTAGTTCCGGAGGCATAACAATGAATCGGTTGGATAGTTCATATCTGCACATCGGTAAGAACCGCCAGTTGTTTTTTGATAATCAGATAGTTGAGCGCGTGCAGGACTTAGTACGCACTTACCACAGTCCCAAGGCGGAGCCTGAGCCATTAATTCAGGCTGATAAGCCCTGGGAAGATGTTACCTACTTTGCTCTGGGCACGTATCATGTGGCGCGCAGCCACGATGGGCAGTGGCACTGCTGGTATGGGATATGGGACTATGACCCCAAGCTCTTTGCCGAGAAGCGTAACTGGAATGCTCTGGACGTCTCGTTCCTGCGGTTGTGCTATGCGCGCAGTGACGACGGAGTAAACTGGGAAAAGCCCCGACTTGGTCTGCACAAGGTAGACGGGCAGGATACCAACATCATAGTCGGGGATAAGGAATTCGGTTCATTCTATATTGTCACGCCCCTGGAGGATCTCTTTGAGGAGGATCCCGCTAAGCGCTTCAAGACGCTAGGGGTACGCTGTAGCGACGATGTCTACCAGATAGTGGCTGCTTACAGCGCCGATGGCATTCACTGGCATTTCTATGACACTCTCCCTTGCTTTGGCACCTGGGGGCCATATCTGAATGATGAAATCACGCTAAGCTACGACCCGCTGGGACGGCTGTATACTGCGACCGTGCGCAGCCCCTACCAGGCCGCGGCGCCGCTTACTCCAAACAGCCCTGTAACTGACAGCTTCGTAGGCCCGTCTGAACCGGGTGCGTGGTGGCACGGCAACAAGCGCCGCATTTTCCAGACCGAATCCAGCGATCTGCTGCACTGGACTCAGCCTTATCCTATCTTTGAGCCGGATGAGCTGGATAATTTGGATGAGTCTTTCTATGGGATGTGCCAGACCAAGATCGGGGACACGCATATTGGCTTTGTAAATCTCTTCCGGGAGTGCGCCAACACTATGAGCGTGCGGGTGGCCTTCTCTCACGATGGTAAGAACTGGGAATGGGCCAATAATCGCCAGGATTGGCTGAACAGCAGTAAGATGAGCGGCAAGGAGTGGGACAGTGTGATGGTCTATCTGGGCAGTCCGCCCATAGAGGTCGGCGATGAGCACTGGGTCTACTATGGCGGGGCCAAGAACCATCACGACTGGTGGCTTACCGGCTACCTGGAGGGGATTGACCACCCGGAGGCTCAGGACAAATCTAACGTGGGCTATCATCTGGGCTTGGCGAAGATGCGCCTGGACGGCTTTGTCTCGTTGGATACCTCGCCGCACCGCGAGGGTGTGTTGGTAACAAGGCCGGTCTTCGGCGAAGGCAACCGCTTGGTCATAAATGCGGAAGTCGGCGCCGGCGGCTACATTGATGTGGAGGTGGCCGACGCTGCAGGCAATGTCCTGGAAGGCTACAGTCGCAAAGACTGCGATACCTTTACTGGCGATGATGTGCGGCACGTGGTTACCTGGAATGGTAATCCCAAAGCTGAGTTCCCTGGGTACCACAAGTTCCACTTCTATATGCGGAAAGCCAGTCTCTACTCCATTCAATCTACTGACGATCCGGAGGCCAAGTCTTCAGTTGATCCGGACCTGAGCCGTAAGCTCTCGGTGAGGAAGTGGGAGTAGCTACGCTGGCACAAAAGCGGCGAAACGATACTTGCCTAAGGAGGTATGGTAAGATGAGATTGCCTGGCTTGCTGGGAGTCGTCGGTGTTGTAACTCTGACGCTTATTGGGTGCAAATCCGGTGGGATTTCAGCAGATCAAGGGGGCCAGCTAAGTATGAAGGAAGCCCGTAAGCAGGCGGCACATCGTCAGCGCCGCATCATCTTCAACGATGACGGCTGCTATGGCAGGCCTTTTGATACTATTGAGAAGTTCTACAAGGCGCGGTTGCTGCAGACGGTTGATACCCAGGTAGACAGCGTTTTCTATTGCACTGGGGCTACTACGATGTTTACCCATCTGGCGCGAGTCGGGGAGACTTATGGTGAGTTCATTCCCGAGGATGCTTCAGCTTATGCCAAGAACATCGCCACCGGCATCCGGTCCCTGCGCCAGTCAGGTCATGATACCCTGGCGCTGGCGACCGATTTTTGCCATCGCAACGGTATGGAAATCATCTGGACGCTGCGGATGAACGATATTCACGACGCTTTCCTGGACTGGGAGCTAACGCGCTGGAAGCGAGAGCATCCGGAATATATGATCGGCAAGCCGGAGGATATGCAGAAGTATCCGGGTAGCGACCCGCGGCACTGGTGGTCGTCGCTGGATTATGAGATTCCCGAAGTACGCGACTACATCTATCGCATCCTTAAGGATGTTTGTGAGCGTTACGATGTAGACGGCATTGAGTTGGACTGGTGGCGCAGTCCGATGTTCCGGATAATGAACGACTTTGTACGCCGGGTACGTCGGATGACCGAACAGATCGGCCAACGACGGGGCCGGCCGTTGCTGGTGTCCTGTCGCGTGCCACTGAGCATTGAGCGCAGCCGGTTTGTGGGGCTGGATGTGCCTACTTGGCTGGAGGAGGACCTGGTAGATATTCTGACGTTGGGTGGGGGATATGTGCCGATGGCTATGGCGCCGCAAGTGCGCGAGATGGCTGACTTCGCTCATCAATATGACGTCCCAGTCTATGCCTGCATCAGCGCCTCGGGGCTGCGCGGGCATTTTGGTAATGTGGAGTCGTGGCGGGGAGCGGCAATGAACATCTGGCACGCCGGAGCCGATGGGGTATTGACTTTCAACTTCTTCCCGGCCGAGCGTGACGAGCGGCTTAGCCAGCTTGGGTCTGCGGAAACGCTGAAAGGGTTGGACAAGATATATGGTATTGACCGGATGGTGGCGGAGACATTTGAAGGGGATTTGCGGCCGGGCCTGGTAGCGCCCAATCGGCTGCCTATTGAACTGCAGGTGGGCAGTTGGGTCGCCGCTCATATGCCCGTTGGTGAAGATATCGTAGCCAATACTCCGGAGGGGAAGGCTGCCCACACGCGCCTGCGCTTGCAGGTATCCAACCTGGCACGCGCCTGCGCTTGCAGGTATCCAACCTGGTCCAAGGCGAGGAAGTCACCGTGAAGCTCAACGGACATGCTTTGGGGGTGGGTGTCCCCGACAAGCCTCTGAGCGCCGAGCCGAGCACGGCGTGGTTGGAGTGGCAACCGGGTGCGGAGCTTGTTCAGGAGGGCGCTAACTTGATTGAGATACAGCTCAACGCCGGGACAACAGCAGAAACGCCCAGTGCTGTTGAGGCCCTGTATCTGACGGTACAGTATCAATAGTCCAAGGTGAAGTAATTCGTCCCGTCCGGGGTGCGGAAAGCTCGTACTGGCTGTCTCGCCGACGGATATCCAGGCGAAGCGAGGGAGT
>JALGTJ010000171.1 GCA_029821415.1 Candidatus Zipacnadia bacterium | reverse complement strand
AAGGTTCCATCAGGCTCCGGGAAAAGCACCTCTACCTCACAGCCAATCGCTGCCAGCAGGCGCGGGGCATTGAAGGTGCCACAGCCATTACCGACATCCAGAACGACCCGCAGCGAGCAATCGCCAGGAACCTGGGCGGCAGCAATCTCGAAATATTCCGGCCAGACGTCGCGCTCTTCGTAGGTTCCGTCTCCCCGGGCAAACTGGCCTGCGACTACCTGCCGATACAGTTCCTGAAGCTGGTCCCCGTAGAAGGGCCACTCACCCCAGCGCACCTTCATCCCATTATACTGTGGCGGGCGGTGGGAGGCAGTGATGCCCAGCCCGCCATCGGCCTGCCACAGGCCGATGGCGAAGTAGACTATCGGAGTCGGGCATTGGCCGATGTCAATGACATGGCAGCCGCAACTCATCAGCCCCTCAACGGCAGCCTGGCACAGTTCTTCTGACGACTCGCGGATGTCGCGGCCCACCACCACAGTGGCAGCGGCTGGGTCAGGGAAGCGACTGCCGTAGGCCTGGGCAATGATGCGGACTACTTGGGGATTTATCTGGGGGCCAACCTCGCCGCGGATATCGTAGGCACGGAAGATGTCGGGATCGATCTGAGCCGAGTAGCTCATTAGAACACCTCGCAGAATTATGTAGAGGCCAACTACAGTGGGGCTTAATACATACGTCGGGCGCCAACATAGCGAGAAGCGTAATGGTCATCGTCAATACGACTAATGGTCACATCGCGGCGGTGATCAGCCGCATGGATGAACTTGTTGTCGTTGATGTAGATGCCCACATGGGAGATGCCTCGCCGATAAGTATTGCGGAAGAAAACCACATCTCCAGGTCGCAGTTCACTGCGCGAGACCGGTCGCCCATCAAGGAAAAGCGTCCGAGAGGTACGCGAGACCCTGATGCCGTTCTGAGCCATCACATACTGAACAAAGCCTGAACAGTCGAATCCGCTGGGGCTATTGCCCCCCATAACGTAGGGGTACCCCAAATATCGCAGAGCAGTGCGGACAATCTGGCTACCCTTGTCGGCGCCCAACGAGCCACTGTTGCCCCCTCCTTGGCGCGCAATGCGCTCTTCGCGGGTGTCAATCAACTCTTTAGCTACCCAGCCGATCTTACCATTGTCTAACAGGACTTTATACCAGTCGCCCTGCTGACCAATTATGATAACTTGCGTGCTGAGGACCAATTCGCCAAGTTCATCATATTTGGTGCCTGGTCCCGCGCGCAGGTTGACCTCGGGACGAGCAACCCAACCGACTTTTACTGCGATCTGCTCACCGTTTTGCTCAACGGTGATCTCCTGACCGGGGGGTAGAAAACTAATTACCCAGCCAGCTACCCAGCCCACATCTCCTGGTGGAACCTTCACCTGGCACCAGTGCCCATTGGCGCCGAGCACCTCGACTTTCTGCCCACGACTGAGCTGCAGACGGACGGGCTGATCGGTGCCTGGGCCAGCGCGAACGTTGACCTTGTTGCCGTCAATCCACGCATATAGCTTCTCCTGGTCAGCAGACGCACTCGGGTACTCAGGCGGAGGAAAGTCCGGGGGTGCGTCGGGTAACGGGTCTACATTGGGTGCATTGCCTGAGTCTGTCTCATACTTAATTAGCCACCCGGCCACCCAGCCGGTGTTGCCACCCTGAACGGTAACCTGCTTCCAATCGCCCTTTTCTCCGAAGACATGGACAACCTGGCCTTTGTTGAGCAGGGCAATTACCTCGGATTCGGTACTGGGACCGCGACGCAGGCGAACCCTGTCGCCGTTAATATAGGCTTTGGCCGATTTCAGGCCGCGACTTGCAGCGCCGGATCCGGCCTCCTGGGCAAGCTGGCGGCCAGCCTTCACATCGAATTCCAGCAGGTCTTGACGAATCCAGCCCTCTCCACCAGGCGTCTTGCACTTTACCCACTCCCCGCACTGGTCGCGCTTGTAGACCTTGGTGCCTTTGCTCAAGGAACCGTAGCGGTCATAACCCAGCCCCGGTCCGCTGCGGACATTGGCAGCAGTGACTTTGATCCAGGCCGGTGGGTTAGTGCTGGTCGTCGCCGTAGTTGATGAGCCATTGCCACTCGTCTCGGACAGTTGCCGGCCCTTATCGTAGGAGAATTCCAGCAGCGGCTCGGAAATCCAGCCCCAACTATTGTCAGGCAGCTTGGCCCAGCACCATTTGTTGCGAAATGCCGTGACGAAGACCTTGGTGCCCTTAGTGAGTGAGCCAATCTTCTTGCGATCCGTGCCCGGGCCACTGCGCACGTTTACTACGTCAGCCTTGACCCATGCCGTCCAGACTTTCTTCTCCGCCTGGGCCGGGCTGATGGCCAGCAGCACTCCCACAGCCAGTACAGCAATTGCTGCTCCCCATAGCCGAATGATGGCTGAGTTGAGTGGATATTGGTGCATAGCGCGAGAAATTATACCCAATTCTTTGAGCTAGCGTCAACTTCTTAGTGGGAACTGCACGTCTGATGTTTGTCGTCTTCCAGTCGTAAATCACAGAGATATTGACCGCTGCTGCCAGACAAAAGTTCACTGTTGAGTGCACCGGCCAGTGCTAATCAGCGGCAGCGCGATACACCAGTAGTGCCGAGTTTGCAATACCAGCAGAGATTTGCTATACTGCTTCTTCACTATCTGGATATTGCCTCACCCAGCGGAGGACAAGCGATGTCAGCCCAACAACTAACTATTCTGGTAACGGGTGCCTGTGGGCAGATGGGCAAGTACGTAGTGGCCGGCGTAGTTGAGGCACCCGATATGGAATTGGTCGGAGCAGTAGACCCGGCCGGGCGTGGTAAGCGACTTAGTGAAATCGTTTCGGGTGCGCCCGAGGACATCATCTGCAGTGGACATCTGGCGGCAACACTGGAAGAAAGCCAGCCGCAGATTATGATAGACTTTACCACTCCGGATGTAGTGATGGATAACATCCAGGCAGCACTCAATGCCGGCGTGGCCTGCGTGGTGGGAACGACGGGATTCTCGCCACTGGACCTGCAGGTAGTGAAGAGACTGTGCAAGAAGACCGATACGCCCTGCCTGATCGCGCCGAACTTCAGCATCGGGGCTAACCTGATGATGAGATTTGCTGCTGAGGCATCTACCAACTTTGACTACAGCGAGATTATTGAGCGCCACCACGAACTCACCGCTCACGAGGAACTGGCAGGTGCACGCGGCGGGGAGACCGCCGGCATTCACGTCCACAGCGTCAGAATGCCCGGCTATGTCGCCAATCAGGAAGTGGTATTTGGGGGCAGCGGCGAAGTGCTCAAGATCGAACATATTACCACCAGCCGGGAGTGCTTCGTTCCCGGGGTGCTGCTGGCTACGCGGAGAATCCTGGAATTGGAAGGACTGGTCTATGGACTGGATACTATTCTGTGAAATGACTGACGGGCGAGACGCCCGCTGTACCGTTTTTGTAGGGTGAAATCAACGACAGGCCAGACGCCTGTCGTACCAGACGGAAAAGGTGATCTGCGTGACTGTACGAGCCGGGTTAGTCGGGGTGGGACCGGTCGGAGACCGCATCGTAAGATGTCTGCGGGAACGCAACTTTCCCCTTAGTGAGCCGCTGCGGGTGATGGCAACACGCGCACGCCGCGAGGTGCTCGGTGGCGAGGAATTCGCTGTGGAAGAAACACGTCAGGAGCTTTTTGAGGGGCTGGATGTAGTCTTCTTTGCTGGCCGCGAGGGGGCCAAAGGCGCCAGCGTCCAGTGGGCACAGAC
>JALGTJ010000170.1 GCA_029821415.1 Candidatus Zipacnadia bacterium | reverse complement strand
AGCCTCCATATCGAATTCAGCAACCGTGCCGTTAGCGAAAGTAACACGCTGTTGTTTCCGATCAGGCGAAATGAACTCGTGCGACACCATTTCCGACGTAGCAACCGCCCGGAAGTAGGCGCTCCAGATGCGCAGCCATCGCCACCGTTTCATTGTTCCCGGATCGTCCCACTGTACGGGCACCTGGCCGTTCGGCAGCCAATTGTAGGAAGGGGCCGTGGCAAACAGCAGCTCATAGAGCCGGGGGTTCCGATCTGGCCACCAATCAACACCGCCTCCCGGCAGGTATTGCTCGTAGCCTCCGCCGGCAAAATGGGCGAAATAACAATCACCGAAGACCAATTGTAGCCAGGGAATCGGTTCACCCACGGGCAGCTTGTCCGACGACCAAACCCCGTCGTAGAAGTAAAAGCATGCGTCCCCCATCGCCCAGAAGCGGGGCAGTTCGCCACCAGGGATTATCCCTCGCCGTGCCACCTCTTGGAAACACGCGAGCTCCTCAGCCGCCCGCGCGCGGCGGTCCGCAGGTAGCCCGTTGTGCGCCGTGTAGCTATCCAGGTACAGCGCATCCTGGGTCAAGCCGTGAGAAGCAGAGTGATCCAGGGCCTGGCCCAGTGCCTCGGGCGCCCGCCCCCACGGCAGGCTGCGCCCAACCAGCATACGCTTAATGGGAAAGCCCAGAGAGCGCGCGTATTCGGCGAGGTCCACCAGCGCCGGCCAGCCGCCTGGTACTGGATTCTCCAACATCCAGCTTGCCCAGTTTGCGTCAGCAGGTCGCCCAGGAGCATAGCCGCCGCTGGGCACCTTCGGGAAGAAGAAGTTCAGTTTGAAGCCCATATCGTGCAGGCGCTGCAGGTCCTCCTTTATTGCCTCTACACCGCCACCCCGACCCATAAAGCCGCGGGTATAATCACTCTGCAGCGCACTCGACTCGCCCTCCGACCACTGGGCCCAGCGGAACTCAATACCGTCCAAGAAGCGCCTTAGCAGCGGCAATGCCTCGCTCTTTTCTTCCAGTGTGCGCAATAGCCCCTGATCTCGGGCGTATCGGCGATAGCCTTTGGCCATCTTGACATAATCCAAGTCCCTGCCGAACCTCAGTAGCAACCGGCGCGGATAAGTTAAACCTCCCTGGGCGGGAACCCAGTGGAAATCCAGCTCCCACTTCTTGCCAGGATAGTGCGCAAATTGCACAAGACAATCCTGCCAAGTCTCGGTAATGGCGTACATACCGTAATTGCCTTGTTTCAGGCCAAACAGAGGCAGACTGTAGCGATTGCCTACCAGCCCTTCACCTGCTAATTTTTGGGAAATGTCAGCGGTGAACAGATAGCCGACACCGTGAGGAATCACTAAGTAGTCACCAGTCACAATTGGTTGCTCGAAACGATAAAGGTGGTCAACCTGGGTGGCGACATCCTGGCCCCCAGTTTGTGCTATTTGCACTAACAGCTCGTCGGTTTGCGGGTTTATTGCCACGGTTAACGCCATTTCCACGTCGCTTTTCGGGAAATCCCTCAGTGTTATTAGATAGCCTTTGTGGCGACCATCGGAGAAAGGCTCGACCGACCGCTGGCCGGCACTTGCCAGTGCTACGCTGCGCGGCTTGGCGCCACCGGTGCTTATCTGCACCCGTGGAGCGTAAGTGTCGCGGCCATTCCACAGGGACTTACCTTCATTGTCTTGAATGTCCAGCGACCAATCCTCGTTGACCAAGATGTGCACGCTTCGCCCTCGCAGTTCAAGAGGCCTATACCCCAACAGAAAGTCATCATCCGCTGCTGACTTCCACGGCCGGGGCTGCCCGATCTTCTGGTCGCCGACTCGCTTGATCCAATCTGCGGTCCACTTCAGCACGGGTGGATCGTCACTGACTGTAAGGAAGACTATACCTTCAATCCGTCGAGCGTGCGCCAGTTCCAGCGCGGTCTTGACCTGCTGATAGTATAAATCGTGAGGTATCGCCCTGCCACCGCCGTAGTCATGCATATACAGACCCAGCACAATAGGCTTGCCCGGCGCGATTTGCTCGCAGTAGGCAACGTTCTTCTCCAGGTTCACCACATCTTTAGCATGCCAGGTCCACAGGTTAATGACTTCCAGTTCCTTGATGATGGCATCCATTCCCGGCTGCCGCATATTCATCGTATAGATTACACCCAGCAGCTTGCACCCTGTAGGCAGCGACCGGCGCAGGCGGCCGAGGTCGTCCGGCTTCAGCCCGCCGGTTACCGATAATGAACTCATATCATCAAGTAGCACTCCGACGACTGGAGGCTGAGGGTAGTCAGCAATTAGCTTTCGCAGCACCGTCAGCCTTTGGTCATAGACGAAGGGCGCACTATGAGGGCCATGGTCGGGAGACAACTCCCACACCAGGGCTCGTGCCTTGGCTACTGTCTCGTGGATCTGGCGTGCCAGTGTTTCGTCAAGGGGCAGCCCGGCTCCCGCCATAAAGACATTCGGAACCCCTAATAACTCGGCTCGTTGCATTGGGCTACACCGAGCAAAGTTAGAGAGACTGGGTTCGTCGTTGTCCGGCACTTGTGGGATTCCCCAAACCCACAGCAGGTCTCTAATAGTCTGCGGCTCGGTGGGGTAAAGTTGCGAATTTGCTGAAGAGCCGGCCAGAACACCTATGGTAACTGCGATGCAGAGGAGACAGCAACACAACGTAGCACGATTTCTTTGGATATTCATACTTACTCCTTATAAAGATTGCCTCTGTAACGGCACACTTGTACCAGATAAAGCCTGGCGTGTCAAATCTGTATAGTGTCCTTCATATCTGAATGTCCCAAGCCCGGAGGTAGCTTGTAGCCGCCGCAATCGGTCGCCTATCTTGTGCCTTCACTGGTGGCAAGTCGGCGGAGAATATCCCAGTAGGCGCCGCGGGCGCCTGCCGCAATGGCCGCGACCAGCACCTGGCTATCATCGTAGTCGTAATCGGCTTCGTCTCCGCTTCCGCCAAAGAAGAAGCGATGATCTCCGCCAATTGTCTCTTTCAGGAAGCTGGCTGCCTCCTGGGGACTGCCTAACTGCGGGGACAGATAGAACACCGGCGCCAGCAACTGCTCATTGTCCTCGGTTTCTCCCCACAGGGCCGGATTGCCGGCCATGGGGCCCTGAGCTGCGATGTCCGCAGCCAGCTTCGTGCCGGGGTAGATGCGTACTCCCAGTGAGATTCCCACGCACGAGGGCTGGGCCGCCTTGGCCATTGCCACACTTTCACGTGCGCTGTGCTGGGTTTCGCCAGGCCCACCAATGAGCAGATCAAGCATCACCGCCATGTCATACTCACGGCACCATTCGACTGCTTGCCGTATCTGGTCAGTCGAGAAGTCCCGTCCTAACTGCCT